>DATKXG010000093.1:0-6778 GCA_035529175.1 Ilumatobacteraceae bacterium | reverse complement strand
GAGGTGGCGAGGCGGGTCGGAGTCGACCTCTGCGGCGTCGGGATGCCGGCGCACTTCCTGGTGCGATCGACCGGTGACCCCGAGCTGTTCTTCGACCCGTTCCATCAGGGGCGTCGGCTCGATCGTGCGGACGCGAGGTCGTTGTTCGAGCAGGTGACGGGTGGCCAGGTCGCGTGGGACGACCGGTTTCTCGAGCCGACGCCGAACCGTGAGATCGTCATCCGGATGCTGAACAACCTCAAAGGGGTGTTCACCGGTCGATCCGACGCCGTGCGCCTCGCCATCGTGATGAACCTTCGCAGCGCCGTCCCCGAGCTCGCCGAACTCGAAGCCGCAGAGATCGCCGCCACCTCCGCCATCTTCAACTGAGTGTTACACCTGGGGTCAGACCCCAGATGTCACACCCCAGATGTAACACCACACTGGTGGCATGATCGATCGCGACATCAAGCAGTGCCTCGGCCAGATGATCAAAGGGGTCCAGGTTGTCGGCGCTGCGCATGACGGCGTTCGGCGCGCCTACACCAGTCACTGGTTCGAGCAGGTGAGCTTCGAGGAGCCGATCGTGATGGCGAGCGTGTCGCCGAAACACGACACGTATCCGCTGATGGTCGAGGCGGGCCGGTTCGCCGTGAGCATCCTGGCCGCCGATCAGATCGTCGAGGGCCAGTACTTCAGCTATCCGGGTCGCAAGTTCCACTACGTCGCCGACGAGTACCTCATCGATTGGCCCGGACGGGATCACGTGCTGCCCGTCGTGCCCAACTCGATTGCCTGGCTGCACTGCGAGACGTTCGATCGGGTCACGATGGCGGACCACGAGTTGCTCTTCGCGAGGGTCGTCGAGGTGGCGCCGTTACGCCTGAAGGAACCGCCGCTCCTCTACTCGAGTCGGCTCGGATGGCGTGTCACCGGCGACAAGGCCCGGGAACCGGGCGTGAGCATCCGCGATCAGTTGCTCGACAGGATTCCGACCGACGACTGAAAGTACGGTGCCGGTCATGACGATGACCGACAGCACCACCGAACTGACCGCCGACGAGCGGCGTGTCAGCGACCTCGTCGACGAGCTCCTTGCAGTCTTCCCGCCGAAGACCACCGATCCGAAGGAGTTCCTCGGCCAGCAGTTCGATCGAGGCCTCGCCTGGGTGCACTTCCCCGAGGGGCATGGCGGGCTGGGCCTCAACCCGAAGCTGCAGAAGCTGATCAACGAGCGGGTGTACGCCGCGGGCGCCCCGAACCCGATGTACCGCAACCCGATCGGTCACGGCATGTGTGGCCCCACGGTGGTGGCGTGGGGGAGTGAGGAACAGAAGCAGCGCTATCTGCGACCGCTGTTCACCGGCGAGGAGATCTGGTGCCAGCTGTTCTCCGAGCCCGGTTCTGGCTCCGACTTCGCCGGCCTGTCGTCGACGGGCGTCCAGGACGGTGACGAGTGGATCGTCAACGGCCAGAAGGTCTGGACCACCCTGGCTCACCTCTCCCGCTGGGGGTTGTTGGTCGTGCGCACCGATCCGAACGCGGTGAAGCACGCCGGTCTCACCGCCTTCGTCGTCGACATGCAGGATCCGACCGTCGAGATTCGGCCGCTGCGTCAGATGACGGGCGAGGCCGAGTTCAACGAGGTGTTCTTCTCCGACACCCGCGTCCCCGCCGCGGAGATGCTCGGCGGACCCGGTGACGGATGGCGAGTGTCGCTCACGACGCTCATGAACGAGCGGGTCTCGATCGGCGGATCGATCCCGGCCAAGGGTTCGGGCACGATCTCGGCGCTCGTGCAGACATGGCAGCAGCTGCCGGCGTCAGAGAAGAACCCCGTCGCGCTCGACGAGGTGATGAAGTTGTGGGCGCGGGCCGAAGTGCTGCGGCTCACCAACATCCGCGCCAATCAGAACCGCAAGATGGGCGACCCGGGCCCCGAGGGCTCGATCGGCAAGATGGCCTCGGCCGACCTCAACAAGGACATCTACGACGAGGTGGTCAACCTGCTCGGCGCCGAGGGGCTGCTCTACGGAAGCTACGAGATGGTGCGCCCAGAGACCGCGATGGGTGCGGACACGCTGCAGAAGGCGTTCCTGCGCAGCCGTGCGAACTCGATCGAAGGTGGCACCACCGAGGTGATGAAGAACATCCTCGGCGAGCGCGTGCTCGGCCTGCCCGGCGACATCCGGGTCGACCGCGACAAGCCCTGGTCGGAAGTCCCCCGCAGCTGAAATGGGGCGCGGTCACCCGTTCGCGCCGCGCCCGCGGAAGCCGGTCCGCGATGAGCGAAGTGACGCTATTGGGGCGGTTGGCTCATCGTTGAGCGTGTTGGTCTGGCTGTGATGAGCGAAGTGGCGCTATCGGGGCGGTTGGCTCATCGCAGAGGAGCCGAGCGGCGTCAGCGCATCAGGCTGGCGAGGACGTCGCTCGCGCCGAGGCTGCGGTCGTCCATGCCGGGGCGGTCGAGCAGGCTTCCGCCGAGCAGTGCGGTCGAGGCGGTCTCGATCGAGGTCTGCAGCTCGCGGATGTTGCGCGGGGGAGGGAAATACTCGTCCTCCTCGGTGACGTCGACGAGTTCGACGCCGTTGGCCGGTGAGAGGAAGTCGAGAACCTGATCGACGAGTTCCTCGGGCGCTGACGCGCCGGCGGTGACGCCGACGATGCCGGAGAGATCAGACGGCAGCTCGTTGACGGAGTTGATGCGGTACACCCGCTCGCACCCCTCCTCGCGGGCCAACTGTTCGAGCGCTCGGGTGTTCGACGAGTTGCCCGATCCGATCACGATCACCACATCGCACCGGTGCGCCAGCTCCATCAGCGCCGCCTGGCGGTTGGTCGTGGCGAAGCACAGGTCGCTGCGTCCGGGCGTCCACACGTCGGGGAAGCGTTCCTTGACCCGAACGGCGACGCCTTCCCAGTCGCGGTGCGACAGCGTGGTCTGGGCGAGCAGCGCGACCGGCTGCGCCGACGGTTCCAGCTGGTCGACCTCCTCGACCGATTCGACCCGGTCGATCGAGTCGGGAGCGACCGCCATCGTGCCGATCGCCTCCTCGTGGCCGTGGTGGCCCACGTAGACGATCCGGTAGCCCTTGCCGGCGCGCACCTTGACCTCGTGGTGCACCTTGGTGACGAGCGGGCACACCGAGTCGACCACGTACGAACCGCGGCTGCGAGCCGCCTCGACGACCTCAGGAGCCGAACCGTGGGCGGAGAGCATGATCGGGCTGCCGACGGGCACGTCGGCGATGTCGTCGACGAACACCACGCCCTGGTCGACGAAGCGGTCGACCACGAGCTTGTTGTGCACGATCTCGTGGTAGCAGTACACCGGCGCCGGGAACGTGCGCACCATCCACGCCAACGCCTTGATCGCCATCTCGACGCCGGCGCAGAACCCACGCGGCTGGGCGAGCAACACCAGCTCGACGTGCGAGTCGCTTGCGGAGGGTGACATCCGGTCCCAGGCTACCCGCCGTGCCCCGCCGGTAGCCTGACGAACCCATGTCCGACACGGTCCACATCGAGCGCGCGGCCCCGTCGGGCTCGCTCGCGCCCGTGGTCGTGGCGGTGGCGGCCGAGTCGCCTGCCGCCCTCGCCGGAGTGCAGGCCGGAGACGAGATCGTGCGGGTCAACGGTGACGTACCCCGCGACATCATCGAATGGCAGATGGCCGCCGACGAGGCAGAGGTCGAACTCGACGTTCGGCGCGGTGGCCTCGATCTCGCGTTCTCGATCGAGAAGCGTGCCGGCGAGTCGCTCGGCATCGACGTGTCGAGTGCAGTGTTCGACCGTGTACGCACCTGCGACAACCACTGCGAGTTCTGCTTCATCTACCAATTGCCAAAGGGCATGCGCCGCAGCCTGTACCTCAAGGACGACGACTACCGCCTGTCGTTTCTCTACGGCAACTTCACCACGCTCACCCGCTTCACCGAGGCCGACCTCGAACGAGTGATCACCGAACGGCTGTCGCCGTTGCACGTCAGCATCCACGCCACCGACCCCGACGTTCGCAGCCACATGCTGAAGAACCCGAGGGGCGCGATGAGCCTGCGGTGGCTGCGGGCACTGCTCGACCACGACATCGTGGTACGTGGCCAGATCGTCGTGTGCCCCGGAGTGAACGACGGCGCCGTGCTCGCCGACACGATGGCGGGAATTCTCGATCGGTTCCCCGATCTGGACTCGGTGGCCGTGGTGCCACTGGGGATCTCGAAGTTCAACGGCGAGGTGGCGATGCGGCTGCACACGCTGGCCGAGGCGCAGGCCGTGGTCGACATCGTCGACGACTGGCAGGACGTGTTCCTGGCCACGCTCGGCAAGCGGATGGTGTACGCCGCCGACGAGTACTACCTGATGGCGCAGCGCCCCTTCCCGCCCGCCGAGCGTTACGACGGTTTCCCGATGCACGAAGACGGCATCGGGATGGCGCGGACGTTCGAGGCCGAGTTCCACGGTCGTGCCGACGAGGCCACCGGGGTTCGACGCGGCTTCTTCGCCGCCGTCGACGCCCCACCGAATCCGGCGGCGTACACCGGCCTGCGCACGGCTGTCCCGTGCGGCAGCGGTTCGCCCGCCGGCACGTCGGCAATCTCGCTGCGTCCACGCCGCAGCGCGCCGATCGGCATCCTCACCGGCGAACTCGGCGCACCGGTGATCACCCCGCTGATCGAGTCGCTCGGACGCGACGACATCCGGGTGATTCCGGTCAGCAACGACTTCTTCGGCGGCAACACCGGCGTGACCGGCCTGCTGACCGGCGACGACGTGAGCCGCACACTTGCCGCGCAACCGCAGGGTCATCGCTATCTGCTGCCCGACGTGTGCCTGTCCGACGAGGGCCGGTTCCTCGACGGCCTCACCATCGCCGACCTCCCGCGCGTCGTGGAGATCATCGAAACCGACGGCATCGCCCTGCGTGCCGCACTGGAGCAACCATGACCGACATCGACCACAACGAGACCCCCGGCGACGCCGGCGGTACCGACACCGACACCGACACCGGCGGCGAGGTGGCCACCGTGGTGATCATCGGTCGCCCGAACGTCGGCAAGAGCACGCTGTTCAACCGCATCGTCGGGAGCCAGCAGGCCATCGTCGAGGATCGGCCCGGAATCACCCGCGACCGCAAGGAACTCGACGCCGAATGGCTCGACGTGCCGTTCCGCGTGGTCGACACGGGCGGTTGGATGCCCGGCGGCGATGCGCTCGACGCCAAGGTGTCCCGGCAGGTCGAAGCCGCGGTGAAGGGCGCCGACGTGGTGCTGTTCGTCGTCGACGCCTCCGTCGGCCTCACCGACGACGACCAGCAGATCGCCAACTGGATCCGACGCTCGAAGACCGAGGTCATCGTGGTCGCCAACAAGGCCGACAACGAGCGCCGCGAAGCAGAGATGTGGGAGTTCATGAGCCTCGGCATCGGCGAACCGGTGCCCGTGAGCGCCCTCCACGGTCGACGCGCCGGTGACCTGCTCGACAAGGTGCTCGAGCGTTTCCCGGACCGCCTCCGTCAACCGGTGAACAAGCCGGTCGATCCGTGGCGCCCGTTCGACGACGACGAGGCCGCGGCTGCCGCCGAGCAGGAGGCCGCTGTTCCTCGGGTGGCGATCGTGGGCCGTCCGAATGTCGGTAAGAGCACCCTGTTCAACCGGCTGGTGGGGGAGGACCGCTCGGTCGTGCACGACCTGGCGGGAACCACGCGTGACTCGATCGACACGGTGGTCGAGACCGCCGACGGCCCGATCGTGTTCATCGACACCGCGGGCATGCGCCGCAAGGGTCGCATCGATGACTCAGCGGAGTACTACTCGTTCGTTCGTGCGCTGCGCTCGATCGACAACGCCGACGTTGCGATGCTGGTCATCGATGCCACCGTCGGTGTCACCGCACAGGACCAGCGTCTCGCTGAGCGTGTCGACGCGGCCGGTTGTCCGATCGTGCTGATCCTCAACAAGTGGGACCTGGTGGGCACCGAGGAGCGCCTCGAGGTCCAGGCCGAGGTCGCCCGCATGTTGGGCTTCGTCGCCGACAGCTCGGTGCTGAAGATCTCGGCGCTGACCGGCAAGAACGTCGACAAGCTCCATCCGCGTCTGATCGAGGCGATCGGTCAGTACCACACACGGGTACCGACCCGCGATGTCAACAAGGTGATCGCTGCGGCGCAGCAGCGCCAGCCGATCGGTGGCGGCGCCAAGATCCTGTACGCCGTGCAAGGAGCGATCGATCCGCCGACGTTCACCCTGTTCGTCAACCGCGATGTGCCGCAGCACTACCTCCGCTATATCGAGCGCACGATCCGCGAGGAATTCGGCCTCGGCGTGACGGCGATCAAGATCCGTGTCCGCAAGCGCCAGTGACCCTGGTACCGACCAGATCATCACATTCGATGCAGAGGTCTCGTGATGCCGTGGTGTGAGGAGTGCGCCAAGTACTGGACACCGAACTCGATGAACGACGATGGCACCTGCCCGAGTTGTGGTCGGCTCGTCGAGGAGCCCGCGCCGGCTGCCGACGACGAGAGGACGCCCTGGCATTTCAAGCTGATGGTGGCAGCGTTGATCGCCTACCTCGGCTGGCGCTTCCTCGAGATCTTCACCTGACCAACCACGTTTGCGCTCCGATTCGGATGACCCGTCTCATCCAAATCATCACGCAAGCGGGCAACGAGATGCCTGAGGGGTCGATAGAGTCCACGCTCCACATGCATACGGGCTGTGGCGCAGCTTGGTTAGCGCGCTTGTCTGGGGGACAAGAGGTCGGGAGTTCGAATCTCCCCAGCCCGACACTGTGACCAGGG
>DATKXG010000092.1:0-6446 GCA_035529175.1 Ilumatobacteraceae bacterium | reverse complement strand
CCGGCGTACCGATCGATCTGGACGTTCGCAGCAGCGCGGGCGGCCTCCGCGTCGGTCGACAGGATCACCTTCTGCTCCACGCACAGCAGCTTGTCGGGACCGATCGCGGCTCGCGCCTCGGCGGTGTGCTCGGGCGTCACGAAGTACGGGTGGGCGCCGTCGGCTGCGGTGGCGGACAGCTCGAGCATCTTCGGGCCGAGCGCGGCGAGGAGTCGCAGTGGCTTCTCGGTCGGTGGCACCGCCATGTACGGCGAGGCGTCCATCGCTTCGAGGTAGGCCCGCATCTGCGTCAGCGGCTTGGAGTAGTCGAGCTTGCGCAGGCCCGCCACCATCGGCTCGTGGCTCACGCCGAGCCCGAGCACGAACCGTCCATCGGTCTGTTCGGCGAGCGTGTTCGCGGCCTGCATCATCGGGCCCGGATGGCGGCTGAAGATGCTGGCGATCCCGGTGGCGAACTGCAGGGTGTCGGTCTGCGAGCCGAGCCAGGCGAGGTGGGCGAACGGATCGCGCCCGACCGTGTCGGGCACCCACAGCGTCGAGTAGCCGAGCGCTTCGATCCGGCCGGCTGCCTCGGCTGCCTGACCGGCGGTCATCGCGTCGGTGAAGTACCACACGCCGAGGTTGGAGGGGCCGATCAGTCGATCTCGTGCGCTCATGGCGTCGAATGTACGCGCTGCCCCCTTTCGACTGTCACACCGTGCCGGGTCAAACGTGACACTTCAGTCGGGGAGCATCGGGAGCTGGATTCCGGGGTCGCCCCGCATCGTCGTCGCCCGCTGCAGGGCGGCGCGACCGAATCGCTCCCGGACGGCATCGACGACGGTGTCGAGGCGTTCCTCGTCGCGTCGCTCGAACGGCAGGATGAGCTGTACGGCGTCGTGGTCGGCGAGGTTGCCGACCGACAGACCCAGCAGGGTGATGCCGCGGGCCTCGACGAGCGGCCACGCTGCGTCGAGGACCGCCGACGCCGCTGCGTGGACCACCGCCGTCGCCGAGGTCGCATCGGGCAGCGAGTGTGACCGGGTGGAGCGGGAGAGGTCGTCGAACCGAAGTCGGAGCGTGATCGTTCGGCCGACCCGGTCGGCCCGCCGCATCCGGCCGGTGACGCGATCGACGAGGCGCCACAAGACCACGTCGATCTCGTCGCGAGAGCGTCGCGTCCGCCCCAGCGCCTGCTGCGACCCGATCGATCCTCGACGTCGACCGGTGGTGACGCGACGAGCATCGCGATTGTGGGCCAGCGCGTGGAGCTGATGTCCCATCGCCCGCCCGACGATCGCCACGAGCGCGTCCGGCGACATCGCGGCGACCTCGGCGACGGTGTGGATGCCCCGATCGCGCAACTTCGCGGCGGTCACTGCACCGACGCCCCACAGACGCTGAACGGGCAGCGGGTGGAGGAAGTCGAGCTCGCCGGCGGGCTCGACGACCAACAGCCCATCGGGCTTCGCGACGGCGCTCGCGACCTTCGCCAGGAACTTCGTGCGCGCGACGCCGATGCTGATGGGTAGCCCGACCTCGTCGGCGACCCGACGGCGCAGTCCGGTGGCGATCTCGGTCGGCGTGCCGGCGATCCGCCAGAGGCCGGCGACGTCGATGAAGGCCTCGTCGATCGACATCGGCTCGACGACGGGAGAGGTGTCGCGGAAGATGTCGAACACCCGCCGGCTCGCCTCGGAGTAGGCGTCGAAACGGGGCGAGACCTCGATCACGTTCGGGCATGCTCGCCGCGCGGCCGCTCCCGACATCGCCGTGCGCACGCCGAACGCCTTCGCCTCGTAGCTGGCGGCCAGCACCACCCCGCCGCCGACCACGATCGGCTTGCCCCGAAGCGACGGGTCGTCGCGTTGCTCGACCGACGCGTAGAACGAGTCGAGGTCGGCGTGCAGGATCGTCGCTGATGGCTCGGCTGGTCCTGACATCGAACATATGTTCGCGCAACCGTCGCTGATTCGCAATGGTGGTTCCCGGAGGCCCGGGCTCTGGGGACTAGGCGGGTGGGCGGTGGTGGAACCAGTCGCCGGAGGGGATCGGGGTGCGGGCGAGGTCGGCGCCGCCTGCGTAGGCCCAGGCATCGACGCCGCGGGCGGTGCGCACGATCTGTCGCGCGTACTCGCCGTCGACGACACCCTCGACCTCGTCGAGCACCTCGAGGGCGCGCTGCATCGACCACTCCAGCAGGGCGAAGGTGTTGCCGTGAATCGTGCCGTCGGTGTCGAACAGCGCAGCCGGATAGTCGAGGCCGGTGTCGAACAGCCTCCCGCCCACACTGTCGCTCCAGCCGCCGTCGACCACGAACGGTTCGAGGAAATGCCAGCGGACGTCGCCGGGTCGCAACGTGCCGTATACGAAGACGTGCCGAATCTTGGACTCGGTCACGTCGCAGACTTGCGGCGCCCGCGGGCGCCCCAGATCGTTCCGCTCAGCATCAGCGCCACGCTGACCAGCAGGATCACCGAGGCGAGCACGTTCACTTCGGGCGGGAACTTCACCCGGAAACTGCCGTTGATGTACAGCGGGAAGGTCACCAACGACCCCGCGTTGAACAGCGTGATGATGAAGTCGTCGAGCGACAGCGCGAACGACAGGAGCGCCGCGGCGAGAATGCCCGGCAGAATCAACGGGAACGTCACCTTCCAGAACGTGCGGATCGGCGACGCACCCAGATCCTGCGCTGCCTGCTCGAGCGTCCAGTCGAACCCACGCACGCGGGCGCGCACCGTGAGCGCGACGAAGCTGACCTGGAACATGACGTGGGCGATCACGACCGTGGTGAAGCCTCTGGTGATGTCCCAGTCGAGGAACAGCGTGGCGAGCGACGAGCCGAGCACGATCTCGGGCGTCGTGAGCGGCAGCACCAGGAAGAAGTTCAGCGGCCCGCTGCCGCGGAATCGGTACCGCGCGAGCGCGATCGCGATCATCGAGCCGAGCACGGTGGCGATCACCGTCGAGATCGCCGCGATCCTCAGGCTCTCGACGAAGGCGTTCGTCAGGGCTTCGTCGGCGAACGGGTCCGCCCAGTTGTCGAGCGTGAACTCCTGCCACTCGACGTTGTAGTTGCCCTTGGGCTGGTTGAACGAGAACACGACGATCCAGATGATCGGCACGAACAGGTACAGCAGGGCGAGGCCGGCGTAGGCGTTCAACGCGAACCGGGCGATGCGGCCGGCGGTGGATGTCGGTGCGCTCATCGGCCGGCCCTCACGTCAGGTCCCTCACGCCAGGTCCTCGGTCCCGAAGAACCGGCTGTAGATGATCACGAACACCGTGATGATGAACATCAGCACGAACGACATCGCCGAGGCCAGTGGCACGTTGTTCTGCACGAGGAACTGGTCCTGGATCGAGTTGCCGATCATCGTGGTGTTCGGACTGCCGAGGTAGAGCGAGTTGACGAAGTCGCCGGCGGCGGGGATGAACGTCAACAACGTGCCGGCGAAGATCCCTGGCACCGACAGCGGAACGATGACCTTCGCGAACGCCGACGTCGAGGTCGAGTACAGGTCCTTCGCGGCATCGAGCAGCCGGACGTCGATCTTCTCCAGGCTCACGTAGATCGGCAGGATCATGAACGGCAGGAAGTTGTACGTGAGGCCGAAGATCACGGCGGCCGGCGTGTTGATCAGCCGGCCGTTGTCCATGATGTTGGCGGCCTCGAAGAACCAGGTGAGACCGACCGCGTCGATGAAGCCGATCGCGAAGCCGTTGTCGGAAAGCAGGCTCCGCCACGCGATGGTGCGGATCAGGTACGACGTGAAGAACGGAATGACGACGAGCCCGAGCAGCAGCGTCCGGTACTTGCCGCCGCGGAAAGCGATGACGTAGGCGAGCGGATAGCCGATCGCGATGGTGAGCACGGTGGCGATGCCGGCGTAGACGAACGCCCGCTGGAACTGCGGTCCGAAGTCGGTGAACGCGGTGACGTAGTTGTCGAAGTTCCAGTCGAACTCGGCCTCGACGGCGAAACGGCTCGGCAGCGTCGACAACGACAGCCGCAGCAGGGTGAACAGCGGCGCCAGGTAGAACAGCGCCAACCAGAGCATGCCGGGCTTCAGCAGCCCGTACGGAGCGATCTTGCGCCTGGTCTCCGGTGTCCCGGTGACCGCGACGACGATCAGCATCAGGATGCTGGCGAGCACCAGCGACAGCGCCAGGATCGCGATCGGACCGGTGATCAGTCGCGTGCCGATCGCCGCGAGGAGCGCGCCGGCGCCGACGAGCGCCCCGAGCCCGATGAGCTCGGGGCGCTTGACACCGCCTCGTGGGGTGTCGACGTCGGCGACGGTGGTCACGCGAGGTGGACTCTCAGGCTCCGATGATCCCCGAGAATGCGGCGTCGTACTCGGCCTCGACCTCTTCGCTCAACGGAGCGAAGCCCTTGGTGCTGGCGAGCGTTGCGTCGTCGGGGAAGACGAGCGGGTCGTTCGCGAGGTCGGCGTCGAGCTTCTCGACCTCTTCGCGCACGCCGGCGACCGGTGAGACGTAGCCGACCCATGTCGTGATCTGAGCCGCCTGCACCGGGTCGTAGACGAAGTTCATCCACTGCGCGGCGGCGTCGATGTTCTTGGCACCCTTGGGGACGACCATCGTGTCGGCCCATGCGGTGGCGCCGCTCTCCGGGAACACGAACTTGACGGCCGGGTTGTCGCGGGCGATGGCGGCGACGTCACCGGACCAGCCGATCGTGATCGCGAGGTTGCCGTTCGAGAGGTCGTCGAAGTAGTCGTTGCCGTGGAACCGGCGGATCTGGCCGGAGTCCTTGGCCTCCTGCAACTTGTCGAACGCCGGCTGCGCCTCCTCGAAGGTGGTGAGGGTGGAGATGTCGATCCCCAGGCTCATCGCGATGACGCCGATCGTGTCGCGCATCTCGGTGAGCGCTCCGACCTTGCCGGCGAACTCGGGATCGAACAGGTCGTCGACGGTGGTGATCTCGCGTCCGGTGACGTCGGAGTTGTAGGCGATGCCGGCGAAACCGGTCTGCCACGGCAGGCTGTATTCGCCGGTGGGATCCCATGACGGATTCTGCAGGTCGGCGCGCAGGTTGGCAGCGTTGGCGACCTGGTCGATGGGCAGCTTCTCGAGCCAGCCGAGCGTGATCAGACGGTTCGCGAGCCAACTCGTGGGGGCGATGATGTCCGGGTCGATCGGCTCGCCGCGGCCCAGCAGGGGCTGGATCTTGGCGAAGTACTCCACGTTGTCGTTGTAGGCCTCGGTGTACCGCATGTCGATGCCGGTCGCCTCCATGAAGCGGTCGACGGTGCCGGTCAGTCCGTCCTCGGTCGGGTCGATGTATGCGGGCCAGTTCTCGAAGAACAGGCTGCCGCCGCCACCGCCGCCGCCGGTGGTGCCGCCGGTGGTGCCGCCGGACGTGGCTGGCGTCGAACCGGCCGAGCCCGAATCGTCGTCGCTGCCGCAGGCGGCGAGGATCGCCGGCAAGGAGACGCCGGCGGCGCCGAGCGCGCCGGCGCGGGCGAGGAGCTGACGACGGGTCAGGCCGGAGCGGCCGAACGGCGATCGGAACGGGTTGGAACGTGGCGTGGTCATGGTCTCTTTCTCTCTCTGGTGTCAGTCGGTTCGGTTCTTGGTTTCAGTGCGATCTTGGTCTGTGCCGGCCCATGGCTCGCGTCAGGCGTCGGCGAGTTCCTCGAGGGTGTCGATGTCGCTGGATGTCGCCCCTGGTCGGCGCGGCCACCCCTGCAACAGGAACGCGCTCCCCGGGTCCCACGTGAGATGCACCGTGTTGCCGGGCATCAGGAACGGGAGATCGGATCCGGTGATCACGCTGGCGATCACCTCGCTCTCGTCCTTCAAGTGCACCACGATGCGGGCCGTCGCTCCCTGGAACACGACGTCGGCGACGGTGCCTTCGATCGACCGGCCATCTTCGCGGGCGGTCGCTGACGCGGTGAGACGCTCGGGCCGCAGCATGACCGAGACGGGCGTACCGGTCGGCCGCTCGATGTCGGTGCGCGCCCGGACCGTGTGGCCGGCGGTCAACGCGACCACCGTGTCGTCGCCGTCGGTGCTCACGACGTCGCCGGGAAGCAGGTTGGCCGAGCCGATGAATCCGGCGACGAAGAGCGAGGCCGGGCTGTTGTAGATCTCTTCGGGTGTGCCGATCTGCTCGACACGCCCGTCGCTCATGACGGCGATGCGGTCGCTCATCGTGAGCGCCTCACCCTGATCGTGGGTGACGAACACGAACGTGATGCCGACCTCGCGTTGGATCCGCTTGAGTTCGAACTGCATGGCCTCACGCAGTTTGAGGTCGAGCGCTGCGAGCGGTTCATCGAGCAGGAGGGCGCTCGGGAAGTTGACGAGCGCCCGGGCGAGGGCGACCCGCTGCTGTTGGCCACCCGACAGCATGGCCGGTTTGCGGTCGGCGAAGTCGCCGAGGCGAACGACGTCGAGCATCTGCGCCACGTTGGGCTCGTACTCGCTCTTGG
>DATKXG010000091.1:0-10031 GCA_035529175.1 Ilumatobacteraceae bacterium | reverse complement strand
CAGTTGTTCGCCGATGCTGTGGAACCGCTCGACGGCGATCTCGAGGAAGTCGGGGTGGGGGAAGACCCAGAAGCGGTCTGACCGGACCGCGTCGGCGACCAGGTCAGCCACTGCTCCCGGCTGCATGCCTTCGGCGATGGCCCGCTTCACGTAGTTCGACGTGATCTCGCCGGCGGCGGTGGCCTCGGGGAGGTCTCCGAGTTCGCTCGGCCAGTTGCGTTCCGACTCCATGATCCCGGTCTTCACCCAGCCCGGGCACAGGCAGCTGACGCCGATCGGCATGCCGGCCGCCTGCATCGAGTGATAGAGACTTTCGGTGATCGCGACCACGGCGTGCTTGCTGGCGTCGTACGGCGCAGCGAATCCGGGATAGAGCCCAGCGATCGACGCGGTGTTCACGATGTGGCCGCCGCCCGACATCACGATGTGGGGAAGAAAGGAGCGGGCACCGTGGACGACGCCCCAGAAGTTGACGCCCATCACCCATTCCCAGGTCTCGATCGGGCCGAGCCAGGGATCGCCCGCCCCGCCGACCCCGGCGTTGTTGCAGACAACATGAACGGCGCCGAAGCGCTCCATCGTGGCGGTCGCCAGTTCCTCGACCTGCTCGCGCTTGCTCACGTCGGTGCACACCGTCAACGTCTCGACCCCGTGGGCGCCGACCTCCGCCGCCGCGGCGTCCAACGCGTCCATCTGCACGTCGGCCAACACCACTGAACATCCCGCCGCACCGAACGCGTTCGCCAGCGCGAGCCCGATTCCACTTCCCGCTCCGGTGACGACCGCCACCTTGCCCGGTCCGAGTTCCATGTCGCCCCCTCTGATCGCTGACCGGGCCGACCGTACTCCGCGCCGAAAGTCGCCGGCGACGTGGTGAACGACGTCGTGCTCGCGGTGTTGTTGACGTAGGCTCAATCGATCCATGGGAAAGGACCGCCGATGACCGAGAACTCCGTACTGACTCACCGTAACGTCGGGGTCCTGGCGGTCGAAGCGGTCGATGCCCCCGAGGTCGTCACGTCCGCGTGGATCGACGAGCAGCTCGCCGACACCTACGAACGCACCGGGCTCAAGGCGGGCACCCTGTCGGACCTCGCGGGCATCGAGGAGCGGCGCTGGTGGCCGGAGGGCGTCACCTTCGACCAGGCCGCCGCCATAGCGGGCCGGGCAGCGCTCGACGCCTCCGGGATCGACCCGCACCGCGTCGGCATGCTGATCTCGACCTCCGTGTGCAAGCACCACCTCGAGCCGTCGGTCGCGTGTGCGGTTCACCATCAGCTGCAGCTCGCCCCCAGCTGCCTGAACTTCGATGTCGGCAACGCGTGTCTCGGGTTCATCAACGGCATGCAGATCGCCGCTGCCGCGATCGACGCCGGCTCGATCGACTACGCCCTCATCGTCGACGGTGAAGGCAGCCGCTACACCCAGGAGACCACGATCGCCCGGCTCCGGCAGCCGACCACCGAAGCTGCCGACGTGTTCGCCGAGTTCGCTTCCCTGACGCTCGGCTCCGGCGCAGCTGCGGCCGTGCTCTGCCGGCTCGACGAGCATCCCGAAGCCCATCGACTCGTCGGCGGTGTCGCACGCTCGGGCACGCAGCACCACGAGTTGTGCGTCGGCGATCTCGACCGGATGACCACCGACACCCACGGGCTGCTGGTCGCCGGGCTCGACCTCGCGGAAGCGGCGTGGAAGCACTCCGGCGCCGCCTTCGACTGGGAGGTGGGGATGGATTGGTACGTCATCCACCAGGTCAGCCAGGTGCACACCCGTCTGATCACCGAACGCCTCGGGATCGACCCCGACAAGGCGCCGCTGACGTTCCCGAAGTACGGCAACGTCGGCCCGGCGGCGATCCCGCTGACGCTGGCGAAGTCGGCCGATCGGATCCAGGCGGGCGATCGCGTGCTGTGCATGGGCATCGGGTCGGGGCTCAACACGAGCTTCACCGAAATCGTCTGGTGACACCGCCCACCCAACCGACCGGCGACGTCACGGTCACCGACGCGACGCCGGACGTCCCCGATGCCGCCACCTGGCGCCGGTGGGGGCTCGATCCGGCCTGGTCGCGTTCGATCGACGTGGCGAGCCACGAAGGCGGCACCCACCGCTGGCACGTTCTCGACACCGGCGTTCCCGAACACGATCCGAACGCGCCCACGGTCGTGTGCGTCCACGGGAATCCGACCTGGGGGTACGCGTGGGCGAGCTTCCTGCGGCGATTGCACGGGGCGTATCGAGTGGTGGCGGTCGACCAGCTCGGGATGGGGTACAGCGAGCGCACCTCAATGCGCCGCTATGTCGATCGGGTGCGCGACCTCGACGACGTGATCGTGGCGCTCGACATCGGACGGAACTCGCCGCTGGTGCTCGCCGCCCACGACTGGGGCGGGGCGATCGCGATGGGATGGGCGGTGCAGGACCCCAAGCAGGTCGCCGGGCTGATCCTGTGCAACACGGGGATCGCCGTGCCCGAGGGACGTTCCGCGCCGGGCATCATCCGACTCGCTGCGTCACCGTGGCTGCGCGATGCGGTCTGCCGTGGAACGCCGATGTTCGTCGAGGGCACGGTGCGGCTCTCGGGACGCCGCATCTCGAAGATCGACCGCCAAGCGTTCCGTGCCCCGTACCGCACTGCGCCTGCCAGGGCCGCCATCGCCGACTTCGTCGGTGACATCCCGCTGCAGCACGGGCACCCGTCGGAAGCGGCGATCGCCGAGGTTGCCGATCGGCTCGAGTCGATCACCGCCCCGGTGTTGCTGGCCTGGGGAGACCGCGACCCCGTCTTCAACGACGATTTCGCCCACGACCTCGCGTCCAGGTTCCCGAACGCCACGCTGCACCGCTTCGCCGGAGCGAACCACCTCGTCATGGCCGAAGCGGACGTCGCCGGAGTTGCCGAGACCTGGCTGGAAGAACTCGTCGACGGCCGACTCTCCACGGTCCAGCGTGCGGAGCGGCACCCGGAGACGCGCTCGCTGTGGGCAGCACTCGACGCCCGCCGTGACGATCGCGCCGAGGCCTTCGTCGACCTGGCTGTGGGCGACTCGGTCAATTTCGTCGACCTGGCAGCACGTGTCGACGCGGTCGCGTCCGAACTGCATCGCAAGGGGCTGCAGCCCGGCGACCACGTCGCCATGCTCACCCCGCCGGGCATCGACCTGGTCGCCGCCGTGTACGGCGTCTGGCGTGCGGGTGGCGCCACCGTGATCGCCGATCGTGGACTCGGCCTGAGCGGCCTTGGGCGAGCCGTGCGCTCGGCGCGCCCCAGGTTCGTGATCGGCACGCGCGAGGCTCGACTCGCCGCAACCGCACTGCGCTGGGCTCCACGTGCCACCCACCTCGACGTCACCGACTTGGTGTCAGCGACCGCCGGCGCAGTTCCCGCCGCTCCCGGCAGCGACGACCCTGCAGCGGTGCTCTTCACGTCGGGCGCAACCGGTCCCGCCAAGGGCGTGCGCTACACGCACGGTCAGCTCGCGGCGCAGCGGGACGCGCTCGCGTCCACGTATGCCATCACCGATGCCGACCGTCTCGTGGCGGCGTTTGCCCCGTTCGCGTTGTACGGCCCCGCGCTCGGGATCCCCACCGCCCTCCCTGACGTCGACGTCACCAAGCCGGGCGAGTTGACTGCGGAGGCCCTCGACGCGGCGTGCTCGCGTGTGGGCGCGACGCTCGCATTCGCGTCGCCGGCGGCGTTGGCGAATGTCGTGGCGACGGCGCAACCCGGCGTACGACACGCGGGCCTCGCCGGCCTCCGGGTCGTGTTCTCCGCCGGAGCACCTGTTCCGAGCGAGACGTTGCGCGCGATCGGAGCGCTCGCACCCGCCGCATCGCTGCACACGCCGTACGGCATGACCGAGGTGCTCCCTGTTGCCGACATCGAGCTCGGGGCGATCGAGCAGGCCGAACTCGACGATCCCGCCGGCGGTGTGTGTGTCGGGCGCCCCGTCGATGGAGCCGAGGTACGGATCGCGGCGCTCGGTTTCGACGCCGAAGAACTGCCAGCCGAGCTCGACCCCGGAACAACGGGCGAGATCCTGGTGCGCGCACCGTGGGTGTCCGCCGGCTACCTCGGGTTGTGGGCGACGCAACGAGCGGCCCGTCCCGGTGCCGTCGGTGACTGGCACCGGTCGGGGGACGTCGGCCATCTCGACGCGCTGGGGCGTTTGTGGGTCGAGGGGCGCGCGGTTCACGTGATCCACGGTCCCGAGGGTCCGATCACCTCGGTGCCGGTCGAGCGGCTCGTGGAGCGCTCGCTCGGCCTCCGACGCGTCGCGGCGGTCGGTGTCGGCCCGGTCGGGAGTCAGCAGCTGGTGGTCGTGACCGAGGACCCGGCAGCCTCCGATGGGCCGGCCGACAGCGCCGTTGCAGCCGCGGTACGCGAGGCGGTCGGCGAGCCGGTGGCCTCCGTGCTGACGGTGTCGAAACTCCCCGTCGACATCCGTCACAACGCCAAGATCGATCGTGCGTTGGTGGCCTCGTGGGCGTCCGATGTCCTCGCGGGCCGCCGAACGAAGAGCCTGACGCGACGTTGGTGACCCGATGGCCACCACGCGAGTCGACGTGAGGGTGCCCGCATGAGAGTGCTCGTCACCGGGGGATCGAGCCTGATCGGGGCCGGTGTCGCTGCAGCGCTGCTCGCTCGTGGCGACGAGGTGGTCGTGCAGCAACGCGGCCGCTCCGAGACCCTGAGCCGGCTCGGCGTTCGGCAGGAACTCGGCGACATCCGCGATCTCGACGTCGTGCTCGCCGCGGCGATCGGCTGTGAAGCGATCGTGCATCTCGCTGCGAAGGTCGGCGTGGTCGGCGACTGGGAGGACTACCGCTCGATCAACGTCGACGGCACCCGCAACGTGCTGCACGCGGCGCAGCGCAATGGTGTCGGCCGGGTCGTGCACGTCTCGTCGCCGTCGGTGGCCCATGGCGGTGAACCGATCGTCGGTGGAGGTGCCGACGAGCCGGTACTCGGGCGGCGCCGTGCCTGGTACCCCGAATCGAAGGCGATGGCCGAGATCGATGCACTGGCGGCGGCCGGCGACGAACTCGGCGTGGTGGCGATACGCCCGCATCTGGTGTGGGGTCCGGGTGACACACAGCTCGTCGGCCGCATCGTCGAGCGTGCAGTCACGGGCCGACTCGCCCTGGTCGGCGGGGGACGGGCGTTGGTCGACACGACCTACCTCGACAACGCTGTGGATGCGCTCGTCGCGGCGCTCGACGCGGTCGAGCCGGGCGCTCGGTGCTCCGGTCGGGCGTACGTGGTGTCGAACGGCGAGCCGCGCATGATCCGGGAGCTGGTCGAAGGGATCTGTCACGCCGCGGGCGTGCCGTTCGAACCGAGGACGGTCTCGCTGCGGGTCGGGCGTTCGCTCGGCGCCGTCGTCGAACGCGCCTGGCCGCTGCTGCGACGCGATGACGAGCCGCCGCTCACGCAGTTCCTCGCCGAACAACTCGGCACTGCGCACTGGTTCGACCCGCGTCCGGCCCGCGACGACCTCGGGTGGACGCCGGTGGTGTCGATCGACGAGGGCCTGGCCCGCCTGGCCGAGTGGTACGCCACCGATCGTGATCGCACTGCACCGTGAGCGTGTGGCGCCGCTATCCTCGGCCCCGCAAGTGGCGACGTGGCCGAGTGGTTTAGGCAACGGCCTGCAAAGCCGTGTACATGAGTTCGATTCTCATCGTCGCCTCCAACCCCTGAGTGGGCACCGCCCGCTCAGGGGTTCTTCGCGTCCGGGCTCCGCGGTGCTTCCGACCGGTCGTCCCGCCGTCGTCCTCCCGTTGCGATGAGCCAAGTGTCGCTATTGGGGCGGTTCCCTCATCGCTGGGTGGGGGAGGAGCGGCGGCGGCGGGCGACGGTGATCACCGCGGCGATCACACCGAGCGCGACCAGGCCCACCAGCACGGCGACGAACGGGCTGCTGTCGGCGTCGTCGGTGGTGTCGACAGCGGGTGCGGCGGTGGAGTCGGGGGCGGGTACACCAACAGGATCCGTCGACGGCGCCGAAGCTGCCGGTGCGCGTTGGGTGAGCACCTGGGCCATCGCATCGAATGCCGGCTTCGGCTGATCGTTGACGTCGAACCAGAGCGCACCGTCGAAGGCTCCTCCGGTCTCGGCGGGAATCGGCGAGAACCGGTCGCTGATCCCCCACGTGACGAAGGTGTCGCAGCCCGCCGCGTCGACACACGCGGCGAGCGCGTCCGCATACACCTGGGCCTGGAACGCGAGGGTGTCCGGGTTCGAGATCTCGGTGACGGGCAGCGGGACGTCGAACTCGGTGACGGCCCACCTCAGCCCGAGCTCTCCGACCCAGGCGGTGAACTGGTTGAAATCGGCCGGATCGGGAGAGAAGAGGTGCGACTGGAAGCCGACGCCATCGATGGGGACGCCACCTGCGACCAGCGCAGCGATCCGGTCGCTCACCCCGATGCACTTCGGGACGGCATCACACGTCGTGCGCTCGGCGTTGGCGCCGGGAACGATCGGAACACCTGACGCCACGGCGTCCTGCGTCACGGCGACGTCGTCGTAGAAGTCGTCGTAGAACAGCACGGCATCGGGGTCGGCCTCGCTGGCGGCCTCGAAGGCGATCCGGAAGTAGTCGTCGCCGATCACCTGCTGCCAGATGGTCGGACGGGGCGCGCCGTCGGGGAGGAACGCATCGCCGACCACATCCCACTGCACGATGACGCCCGGGTTGCGCTCGCGGAAGTGCTCGACGACGGCGGTCACCTGGTCGCGCAGTACCTGTCCGAGGCTCTCGGCGGTCCACGTTCCCACACTCACCCACCCGGGAACGGCGCTGCCGATCAACTCGTGCCCGCGGGCGACCATGTCGTTCTCGACGGCGAAGTCGACGATCGCCTCGGCCCGGCTGAAGTCGAAAACACCCTGCTCAGGCTGTACGACCGCCATCGACAGGTCTCCCTTCGTCGACACGAGGTTCACGTGATCGACGAGCAAGGCGCGGTAGGCGTTGTCGTCGAGCGCGTCGACGTCGACGGCGGCGCCGAGCAAGACCTCTGCGGCGTCGACGAGCGGTCGGAGCGTGGTCGATTGTGCGCGCCCGGTCCTCGACGCCCCGACGGTCGTGAGCATCGCGGCGAACAGTACGAGCGCGACCGTCGTCGATCGCAACAGGAGAGGTCGGTGGTGCGCCATGGAACGACACGACGGTAGTTCGTCCGCTTCGAGGACCATCGGCAAGCACAGCGCGCAACTCCGTGCCATCCGGCACGTACCACCGGCTAGCCTTTCGCCAGGATCCAGCACCGTATGGCAACGAGCACCTCATCAACGACCGTCGTCGTACCCGGCACCCACGTGATGACGGCCCTCGTCGGGCCGCGTGACCAGAACCTCCGCCAGATCGAGCAACGATTCCCGACCGCACGCATCAGCGTTCGCGGCAACGAGGTCCGGATCTCGGGCGAGGAGCCCGCCGACGTGATCGTCGTGTCGAACCTCTTCGAGGAGCTCTCGATGCTGTTGCAGGCCGGACAGCAACTCGACGACGTCACGCTCGAGCGGGTGATGACGATGGTCGGCGACAGCGAACGCCCGAGCGAGATCCTCGGCCATCAGGTCCTGCGTGGCTCGAAGGGCCGACAGGTCAAGCCCAAGACCGCAGGACAGAAGCGCTACATCGACACGATCGCCGAGAACGTCATCACGTTCGGGCTCGGTCCTGCCGGCACCGGCAAGTCGTGGCTGGCCGTGGCGATGGCGGTGCGGGCACTGCAGGCCAAGGAAGTCCAACGGATCATCCTGACCCGGCCCGCCGTCGAAGCGGGCGAGCGGCTCGGCTTCCTGCCGGGCGACCTGATGGCGAAGATCGATCCCTACCTCCGGCCGCTCTACGACGCTCTCTACGACATGCTCGACCCCGACGCCGTGCAGCGCCTGCTCGAACGCCAGGTGGTCGAAGTGGCCCCGCTCGCGTTCATGCGTGGCCGGACGCTCAACAACAGCTTCATCATCCTCGACGAGGCCCAGAACGCCACTCCCGAGCAGATGAAGATGTTCCTCACCCGCATCGGCTTCGGATCGCGTGTCGTCGTCACCGGCGACACCACGCAGGTCGACGTGCCCACCGGCAAGAGCGGTCTCGCCGGCCTGGAGAAGACGCTGACCGGCATCGACGGGCTCGCGTTCGTGCGACTCTCCGGCTCCGACGTCGTTCGCCACCGGATCGTCGCGGACATCGTCGAGGCCTACGAGCGCCAGGACGCACGGCCCGTCGAGGGGACGTGACGGAGCCGGCATCGTCCGTCGTGGTCGCCGATGAACGCAGCGGCACCGATTCGCCCGGGGTCGTCGTCGACGTCGAGCGGTGGCGGCGACTCGCGATCGACGTGCTGGCCGACCGTGGGGCCGTCGGTGAGCTCACGCTGAGCTTCGTCGACAGCGAGGACATCGCCGAACTCAACCTCGAGCACATGGGCAAGCCCGGGCCGACCGACGTGCTCTCGTTCCCGATGGACGACGAGCCGGTCGTCGGGGTGCCCACATTGCTCGGCGACGTCGTGATCAGCCCGGCGGTCGCCGCCGGCCAGTTCGCCGAACACGCCGGCACGCTCGACGACGAGCTGGCGCTGCTGGTGGTCCACGGGGTTCTGCACGTACTCGGTCACGACCACGCGGAGCCCGACGAGACCGCACTGATGCGAGCGCGCGAACTCGACCTGCTCGAACGGTTCCACTGGCGTGGTGCTGCGCCGTCCGGCTTCCGCCAGAGCCATGACTGAAGCCGACGGGAGGCTGCGGGCGTGACCTGGCCGACCGGGCCGCCCCCGATGCCGCCATCGGGCTGGTACGACGATCCCGAGCATCCGTGGACGTGGCGATACTGGGACGGGGCCCGCTGGAGCGATCACCGAGCTCCGATGTGGGTGCCCCCGGCGCGCGACCCGTCGTCGTTCTCGTCGTGGTTCGAGCGCTCCGTCGCTGCGGTCAAGGTCGCCGTCCGTCGAGTCGGCGTGCTGCTCGTGGGTGTCTGGCTGTTGTTCGGGATCGCCGGGTGGTGGTCGGTCGTGTCGTCGTTCGACAGCGACCGCGGTCGGGAGTTGCGCCGACTGCTCGACATCGAAGGGAGCTTGTTCGGCGGGTCGACGGTGACGTTGACCGACGCCGAAGCCGACCGGGCGTGGGAGCTGGTCCAGGACATCTTCTGGTCGGCGCTGCCGTGGATCGTCCTGCTCGGCGTGGGTTTCGTGTTGCTCGCGGCGTGGTCGGTCGCGCTCGTGGTGCGAGCGGTGCAGCCTCACCTTGCCGATCCGGCGACCGGTGGTACGCCCGCGGAGCCACTCGGCGCGTTCGTGGGGGCCGCGGTGCGCCGCGTGCCGGCTGTGGTCGGTTCGGGGATCGTGGTGTTCCTCGTGTTCGCGGGCGTGTGGATCGTCGCCTGGCTTCCGGTCGTGTTCGTCGCACTGATCGGCGGCGGCGGTGCAGCGATCGTGCTCACCGTCGTCTTCGTACTGCTGCTGGTCGTGGTGGCGATGGCGTGGTTGTGGGTGCGGCTGGCGCTCGCCTCGGTGATCGCTGCGGCAGGCGGCGTGGGAATCGGCGTGAAACGCAGCTGGGAACTCACCCACGGCCAGTTCTGGTATGCCGCGGGACGCTTGATCATCACCGGGCTGATCGCCGGCGCCGCCGGCGGGGTGATCAACTCCGTCACCGGATTCGGTTCGTTCCTCGGTTTCGTTGCGTACGTCTCCATCCTGTTCGCGCTCCAGGCTGTCGCGTTCGCCGTATCGATCGTGGTCACGGTCTCCGGCAACCTCGTCACCATCGGGCAACTGGACGACCGCACCGAACCAGGCTGACCCGCGCCCCGAACGGCGCTCACCGGTTCGTCGGCCGGGGATCGAGCGACCTAGCTTCGGCCGCCATGGACATCTCACTCGACGGCAAGGTCGCGCTGGTCACCGGCGCCTCGAAGGGCATCGGCAAGGCGATCGCCGCATCGCTGGCAGCGTCGGGAGCGAAGGTCATGATCAACAGCCGCAAGCAGGACCAACTCGAGGCG
>DATKXG010000090.1:0-13304 GCA_035529175.1 Ilumatobacteraceae bacterium | reverse complement strand
TGCTGTACGCCGGCAACGTCGGGTTCTCGCAGTCGCTCGAACTCGTGCTCGCGGCCGCTCGCGAACTGCCCGACGTCACCTTCCTCGTCAACGGCAACGGCGCGGCGCGTCCGTCGCTGGAGGTGGCGGCTGCCGACATCGTCAACGTGCGGTTCGCCGACTACATCGAGCCCGAGCGTCTCTCGGAGCTCCTCGCGACCGGTGACGTGCACGTCGTGCCGCTACGACGAGGTCTCGGACGGGTGAGCGTTCCGTCGAAGACCTATTCGATCATGGCTGCCGGTCGGCCGGTCGTGGCGTCGATCGACCCGGGCACCGCCGTCCCGCAGATCCTCGCGGAGTCGGGTGGCGGCATCTCCGTGGACCCCGACGACGCTGCGGCGTTCACCGCAGCGATCCGCTCGCTGGTCGACGATCCCGAACGCGGTCGTCGGCTGGGAATGCTCGGGCGGGCCTGGGTGGAGAGCAACGCCTCGCCGGCTGCCGTCGGCGCTGCGTACGACCGCCTGCTGCGCAGCCTCCTGGGTTGAACGCATGGGGTGACGAAGCCGGGCCTGAACCCGCATCCGATCCGGGCGCCGCTAGCCTCTCGTGGTCGTGGCACCCTCCTCGTCATCCACCAAGAAAGCCGCCAAGCTGGCGAAGTCCGGCCAAGGCAAGAAAGTTCGATTCCAGGGCGGAACGCTGTTCCCCGTGGTCGTGACCATCGTCATCGTGCTCGGGCTGGCCCTCGTCGTCTACGCCCGCCAGAGCCGGCCCTCCGTCGATGCCTCGGGAGCCCCGACGGTGAGTGATCACTGGCACCACGCGTATGGCTTCTACATCTGCGACACCTGGTTCAGGCTCGAAGGCAACGCCGAGCAGCAGGGCACCGACAACTTCACCCAGTATCAGCGCAGCGGCATCCACAGCCACGACGACGGCTTGATCCATTGGCACCCGTTCTCGTCGGCAGCCGTGGGCAGCAACGCCACACTCGGCGTGTTCCTCGACACCTACGACGTCAACGTGACCAACGACAAGCTGACGTTCCCCGAGTCGCAGCGCAGCGCACTCGAGACCCAACTCGCCGAGCAGCCGCCCCGCGAGAACATCCTCGTGTGGGAAGACGGTGACGACTGCACCATCGACGGTTCGGACGAGAGCGCCGAGTTGAAGGTCGTCGTGTGGAACAACTTCACCGACACCGACGACGGCACGACCTACATCGCCGACTTCGACAACATCCGGCTCGACCGCGACCAGATGGTCGTCGCGATCGCCTTCGTGCCCGACGACACCGACGTCACCATGCCGCCCTGGGCGCCGGAGCTTCCCAGCTTGGGCGAGATCGACAGCGGTGTGGTCAACCCCAACGATCAGCTGACTCCGGCGGGGACCACTCCGGAGGGCTCCACCCCAGAGGTGACGCCGGACGACACGAGCGCTGACATCCCCTCGACCACCGAGGGCTGATGCGCGCGGTCGTCCTCGTCGGAGGCTTCGGCACCCGCCTGCGTCCACTCACGCTCAGCATCCCCAAGCCGATGCTGCCCATCGGGCACGTCCCGATGATCGCTCGCCTGGTCGACCGGCTCGGACGTGGGGGAGTGACCGAGGTCGTGCTCGCGCTCGGCTTCCGACCGGAACCGTTCATCGAGGCATTCCCCGACGGACGCTGTGGTGAGGTCGCACTCACCTATGCCGTCGAGCCCGAACCGCTCGACACGGCCGGAGCGATCAAGTTCGCGGCCGAGTTCGCCGGTATCGACGACACCTTCGTCGTGGCCAACGGCGATGTGATGACCGACCTCGACGTCTCCGCACTTGTCGAGGCCCACCGAGCGTTCGGTGCCGAGGCAACACTGCACCTGATCGGCGTCGACGACCCTTCGGCGTTCGGCGTCGTCGACCTCGGAGCCGACGGCGCGGTTCATGCGTTCGTCGAGAAGCCCGCACCGGGGACCGAGCCGAGCAACCTGATCAATGCCGGCACCTACGTGTTCGAGCCCTCCGTGCTCGATCGCATTCCAGCAGCGACCAAGGTGTCCGTCGAACGCGACACCTTTCAACGCTTGGTCGCCGACGGCGGTCTGTACGGCGTAGCCACCGACGACTACTGGATCGATGCGGGGGTGCCGACGTTGTACCGGGCGGCCAACCTGGACCTTCTCGATGGCAAGCGCCGCACCGAGCGATGCGACGCGGTGGCGCCCTCTGCAGTGGTGTCGCCGACCGCCATCGTCGACCACAGCATCGTCGGAGCGGACGTCGACGTGGCCGCCGGCGCGTCGGTGACCGATTCAGTGTTGCTGCCGGGCGCGTCCATCGGGCCTGGCGCCAAAATCGAACGGTCGCTCGTGATGGGCGCGGTCGGTTCGGGATCCGTGGTGCGCGATTCGATGGTCGGCGCCGAGGGCCGCGTCGGTGATGGCGAGTCGCTGATCGAGGGCACCGCCCCCGCCGTACCGGCGTGACGCGATCCGACGTCGTGTCGGTGGCGCTACGGTCGACCCCGTGAACGTCGTCGTGATCGGGGGAGCCGGGTTCATCGGCTCACACCTGGTCGACCGGCTCCTCGCCGAGGAACACACCGTCGATGTGATCGACAACCTCAGTGTCGGCTCGCTCTCGAATCTGGCTGCAGCTCGAGCGTCGGGTGGTGCTCTGCGCATCCATCACCTCGACGCTGCCTCGAGCGAGGCGGAGTCGTCGATCGGCATCCGACGCCCCGACGTGATCTTCCAGCTCGCGCTGCTGCCGCGCCACACGGCGGACCCCGCAGCTCACGGAGACGCATTCCTCTCGGCGCTCGCGACGCTCGAAGCTGCGCGACGTCACGGTGTGCCCAAGGTCGTCGTTGCCCTTCCCGCGTCGGCGATCTACGGGCATCCGACGTCGAAAGCGCTTCCGGTCAAGGACTGCGAGCCGGCGCAGCTCGAACCGCTTGGCGTGCGCGGCGTCGTCGCTACCGCGATCATCGATCTGCTTGTGTCCTATCGCGACCTCCATGCGATCGAGTTCACCGCCCTGGCACTCGGGAGTGTCTATGGTCCGCGCCAACGCCCCACCGGCGGTGTGGTCGCGGCGTTCGTCGATGCTGGGGCGAACAGCAGTGCGCCGGTGATACACGGCGATGGACGCCAGACCCGTGACTTCGTCTTCATCGACGACGTCGTCGACGCGTTGGTGAGGTCGGCCAGCCGGGGGAGTGGGCTGGTGATCAACGTCGGCACCGGCGAGCAGACCTCGATCGCGGATCTGTGGTCGCGGATCGCCGGCATCGTCGCAGGGGCCGACGCCTTGGAGCCGGTGCACGGTCCTGCCCGTCTCCACGACGTGCAGCGCTTCGCTGTGGCGCCGGTGCGCGCCCGGATCCATCTCGGATGGTCGCCCTGGACCAGCGTCGACGAGGGTCTCGCCCGCCTCATCGACTGAGCGTCACACGGTGCCGGGCCTAACGTGACGCTGCGGGAACCGACGCGAGCGTGTCGATCGCCAGCTGACGTGCGATGGTCGGGGTCGACATGACGGTGTCGGTCACGACGCAGCGCATCCCGGCCGCCTCCACCGCCTCGGCGTGGTGAGCATCGACGGTGTCGATCACCAGCGTCGAGGCGATCGGGGCGTACAACTCGGCGACGCCCACGACGCTCGGATCGTGACCGAGTTCGATCAGCATGCGATCGGCCGGGCCCTTGAGTGCAGCGCCACCGACGATGGGGGAGACCGCCACGACATGATCGCGCCGCTCGGCCAGCACGTCGTCGACGCCGTCGAGCGACCGGATCGGACCGATCGACACCAGCGGATTCGACGGAGCGATGACCACGCAGGACGCGTCGGTGAGTGATGACCGCGCCTCGCCGGTGAGTGCAGCGGTCCCGTCGAAGCGGATCGAACTGACCGCGACGCTGTGATGCAGGCGCACGAAGTAGTCCTGGAACGAGATCTCCTGGCCCTGCTCGGGTGTTCCGCTGGCAGCGTCGACGGTCACCAGTGTCGAGATGCGGTCGTTCGACATCGGAAGCACCCGGATCGGCACGTCCCACGCCCGCCGGATCTCGTCGGTCACCTCGGTGAGCGTGGCACCTTCGGCGAGACGCGCGGTCCGATAGAAGTGCGTCGCGAGGTCACGATCCCCCAGGTTGAACCATCGGGCGGCGGCGTTCGAGCCGTCGGGACGGACCGACTCGTATCGCTCGAGGGACTCGATCGCACGCCACGTCTCGTCGACGAGGCCCCAGCCGCGCGCTGGATCGATCGCCCCGGCGACGGTGTAGACGATCGTGTCGAGGTCCGGCGAGATCGCGAGGCCGTGCAGCGAGCAGTCGTCGCCGGTGTTGACGATCGCAGTGATCGAGCTGGGTTCGTCGATGGCGTCGATCAGGCCGCGGAGGAATCGGGCAGCGCCGACGCCACCGCACACCACGGCCACCGTGTGATGTTCAGGCATCGGCGACGATGTCCTCGTACATCGCGTGGTACCCCGCCGCCGTCGACGTCCACGAGAACCGCTCGACGTTGGCGTGACCGCGCCGCACCAGTTTGGCGTTCATCTCGTCGTTGTCGACGATCCAGAAGAGGTTGGCGGCGAGCGCCTCGACGTCGCGAGCGGGGCTGAGCAGGGCCGCCGCGCCGGCGATCTGCGGGATCGATCCGGCAGTGCTCGCCACCACCGGTGTGCCCAACTGCTGCGCTTCGAGAATGGGGAATCCGAATCCCTCGTCGAGCGACGGGTACGCGAGCGCACGGGCGTGGGTGAGCAGCCACCGCTTCGTGGCGCTGTCGACGATGCCCGTGCGCACGACCCGCTCGGCGATCTCTGGCGACAGCCGGGCGATCGCTCGGTCGACGGCGGCGACGTCGTTACCCGCCGCCCCGGCGATGACGAGGCGTACCGCAGCGTGTTCGCGGGCCAACCGGCCGAAGGCGTCGACCAGCGTCGGCAGGTTCTTGCGCCGCTCGATCGTGCCGAGCGCGAGGATGAATTGATCCAGCTGTGGCAAACCGGACGGGGCGTCGGTGACCGGCTCTGGGTCGTCGGCGGGCGGAGGGCCGAGCAGAACGGTGCGGACTCGATCGGTGTCGAGCAGCTCGCGTACCCGGCGAGTGGTCGCGTCGGAGCTGGTGACCACGTGGGCACCGTCGGCGACCGATCGACGCAGCACGGCCGCGGCTCGTAGCACATCGGGTTCGGCGTCCTCAGGGTGCTCCAGGAACCAGCAGTCGTACACGGAAACGACTCGGGGGCAACGGGTCGGTGGAACGACGTAGTTCGTGCCGTGCACGAGATCGGGTTCGCCCAACCATCGGTCCATCGGCACCGATCGGTGCGTCCAGAGACGCAGTGCCACGGCGGCCGGCATGGGGAGGCGTTGCTCCGGGGAGCGCAGGCGGGCCCGAGCGCTCGTGACGTACCGCCGCAGCTCGAGGTCCTCGCGCTCGGCGAGCGCGTCGACCGTCCAGGCCACGGCGTTGCCGATCCCCGTTCGGCGGCCGTGTGTCGGCCCGACGTCGATCGCCACTCGTAGCATGGGGCAGCCGAGCGTATCTCCGCTTGTCGGCGGCGAGCCGTAGACTCGTCGCCTTATGCCTACAGCGTTTGTCACCGGGATCACTGGCCAGGATGGTCAGCATTTGGCGGAGTTTCTGCATTTGCAGGGCTATCACGTGTTCGGGATGGTGAAGGGGCAGAACAATCCGCGGGTGGAGGCGTTGCAGCACGAGTTGCCGTTCGTCGAGTTGGTGTCGGGGGATTTGGCGGATCTGCCGTCGCTGGTGTCGGCGATGGAGGCGTGTCAGCCCGATGAGGTGTACAACCTGGGCGCCATCTCGTTCGTCGCGTTGTCGTTCTCGCAGGCGGAGTTGACGGCGAACATCACCGGTCTGGGTGTGCTCAGAATGTTGGAAGCCGTGCGGATGGTGGGCGGTTCGCAGAACAACCCGATCCGCTTCTACCAGGCATCGAGCTCGGAGATGTTCGGGCAGGTGCGTGAGACACCGCAGA
Organism: Ilumatobacteraceae bacterium; assembly: GCA_035529175.1. Taxonomy (GTDB): domain Bacteria; phylum Actinomycetota; class Acidimicrobiia; order Acidimicrobiales; family Ilumatobacteraceae; genus Sva-07. Next base: position 7,315 of record DATKXG010000090.1, on the reverse strand, counting down.
CCGAGTTGACGCCGTTCCATCCCCGCTCGCCGTATGGGTGTGCGAAGGTGTTCGGCCACGACATCGTGGTCAACTACCGCGAGTCCTACGGGCTGCACGCGTCGTCGGGGATCTTGTTCAATCACGAGGGCCCGCGACGCGGGTTGGAGTTCGTGACGCGCAAAGTGACCAACGCGGTCGCCCGGATCAAGCTCGGGTTGCAGGACGAAGTCGTGTTGGGGAACCTGGATTCGAAGCGTGACTGGGGCTACGCCGGTGACTATGTGAAGGGCATGTGGTTGATGCTGCAGCAGGATCAGCCCGACGATTACGTGTTGGCGACGGGTCAGACGCATTCGATCGAGGATCTGGTGCGTCGGGCGTTCGCCGAGGTCGGTATCGACAACTGGGCCGACTACGTGCGTCAGGACCCCAAGTTCCTGCGTCCCGCCGAGGTCGACCTGCTGATCGGTGACGCTTCGAAGGCGCGCACCAAGTTGGGTTGGGAACCCGAAGTCGACTTCCCCGCACTGGTCAAGATGATGGTCGCCCACGACCTGCAACGCGAAGCCACCAAAGCCGGCATCCCCGTCCCCGGCTGACTGCCACTGCCGGCGAGGGAAGCGCCAGCGACGAGCCGGAGCGAGGCCGACCTCGCGTGTCCAATCAGTCGTCTGCGGTGAGGCCTCGCCAGGATTACATCACGTCTCGAAGGGCATGTCGGTGATGGCTTCCATCATCGACGACTGGGTCGGCACGGCACCCACGCGGAGGCGGTGACGCAGTCCGAGCGCGAACGCTGCGAGCGCGGCGATCGACGACAGGACGAGGCCGATCTCGATCCGCCGGAAGACCTCATCGGCCGACAGCCAGGTGCCGAGCAGGAACGTGACCACTCCGACCACCCAGCCAAGTGCGACGAGCGCGTGGCCCTGCAGTGCGATGACCGCTTGTGCGGTGGCCAGCGCGAGCATGTAGACCGCGCTGCTCAGTGACAGCATGGCGAGCGTGCGCCCGCTGAGGTCGACGTCGTACACGAGGCGAAGTGCCCACGGGCCGAGCACGAACGCTCCGATCGTGCCGATCAGCCCCACGGCGAGCACGACCACCATCAACCGGCGTAGGCCGGAGCGGAACTCGTCGAACTCCCCGCGAGCCGCTTGTCGGCTGAGCCGTGGCAGCAGGGCTGCTTGCACGGCTTGGAACAGGAACAGGGGGATACGTGACAGCAGCACGCCGTAGGAGAACGCCGTGATCAGCTCGTTCGAGCCGTCCGGCGCGAGCAGGCTGGCGGCGATCGGGCCGGCGTTCAGCAGCGTCGCAGCGCAGACCGAACCGATCAACAGCCATCCCAGGTTCGGGGTGACCTCGCGCAGTTCGGCCGGGGGACCCGGATCGGTGCGCAGGCCCTTGCGCTGGTACACGTAGGCAACCGCGAACAGGGGTGAGATCGCGATGGCGAGACCGTAGGCCCCGACTGCACTCACCCCGATGACGGCGAGCACGACGCACAGCACGATCCGCACGATGCCGTCGGAGCCCATGATCACGGCGTACTCGCGGAAGCGGCCACTGCCGGAACAGACCCCGCGGGCCATGTGCGCTGGCGCGTAGGCGGCGAATGCGGCGATCAGCGCCACGACCATGAACCAGTCGCCGTCGAAGTACGACGTGGCGATCAGGGGACTCAGGGCGAGGATGCACAGCGTGACGATGGCGACGAGGATGCCGCCGAGCCCCACCACTCGTCGGACGACGGGCTTTCCACCCTCGCCGATCGCTCGCCGGTGCGAGAGCGCTCGGCCCAACTCCTGTTCGAGGGGCAGGAAGAATCCTGGTGCCAACGCGAAGACGGCGAACCACATCGAGGCGATCGGGGCGAACTCGTCGGCGCCCCCGACAGCGACCGTGCCCACCTTGAAGAATGCGTACGTCGCGACCCCTGCGATGAGCAGGGCGATGCCGACGGGGACGGTCCCTTGGGGGAGCGGCGTGCGCTCTTGCACGTTGATCTCGGCGGACGACACGAGCACCTGATCCTAGCGACTCGTGAACCGCGCCCGGCGGCGAGTCAGCGTCGCAGGTTGCGTTCGAACTCGCGGCGGCGCACCTGCGCTCGCTGGAAGCTCAACAACCCGAGACCGACGGTGACATAGGTCGCATCCTTGGCGAGCCCGGCGGCGCGGCCGGCCAAGGAACCGCCCAGTTCGACGGTGCTGTGCACGGCACGGACGACGTCGAAGTCCGTGAGGTCGATGCTGGTGGGGTCGAACCGGGAGATCTTCTGCCCCGCGGCGGGACGCTTCGTCGCCATGACGGCAGGATAGCGAGCCGCCTCGGTAGCCTCGCTCCATCGTGGAACCGGAGACCCCATCTGCACCGCCAGTCGTCGCGGTCGTCGTCGTGCACGATCCCGGTGTCTGGTTCGACGACACGCTCGACGCGCTCGCCCGTCAGGACTACCCGAACTTGCGTCTGCTGTTCCTGGTCGTCGCGGAGCACGCCGCCGCCGGCGATCCCACTGTCGCCGGCGATCCCACTGTCGTTGCGGCTCCGAGCATCGATGCTCGGATCCAGGAGCGCATCCCGGGGGCGTTCGTCCGAGCGATCGGAGCGAACGTCGGCTTCGGTGTGGCGGCGAACGAGGTCCTGCGCCTGGTCGAGGGCGACAACGGGTTCTTCCTGATCTGTCACGACGACGTCGCCCCGGAGCCCGGCGCCCTGCGTCTCATGGTCGAGGAGCTCTACCGCTCGAACGCCGGAGCCGTCGGACCCAAACTCGTGGACTGGGACGACTCGAGCGTGCTCCAGGCGGTCGGCCTCGGCATGGACCGTTTCGGTGAGATCGACCCCGTCATCGAGCCGGGCGAGGTCGACCAGGAGCAGCACGACGGCGTCCGTGACGTGTTCGTGCTGCCGTCGGCGTATCTGCTCGTACGCGCCGACCTCTTCCGTGAACTCGGTGGCTTCGACCCCGCAATCGACTTCTACGGCGAGGACACCGAGCTGTGCTGGCGCATCCACCACAGCGGCGCACGAGTGGTGGTGGTCCCGTCCGCTCGGGTCCGCCACCTCGGCCAGCTGCGACAGCGGCGACCCGACCTGCGTCACGGGTTGATGCGGGCGCGCCACCGCATGCGGTCCGTGGCAACCCTCACGGGGGCGTCGCGACTTCCGGCTCGTTCGATCGAGATGGTCTTGCTGACGCTGTTCGAACTGGTCGTCGGGCTGTTCACAGCGCGATTCGGTCAGGCCTGGAACTCGTTCCGGGCGCTGCTCGGCCTCGTTCCCCGGACACCGGCGCTGCTGACGCGTCGCCGCGAGGTGAAGCCGATCCGGCGGGTACCCGAACGCGAGGTGTACAGCCTGCAGGAGCGCGGCAGCGCCCGTCTGAACGGCTACCTGCGCAGTCGCGAGACGGCGACCTACGTCGGATCGGGCGTCCAGGTCAAGCGGTGGCGTCAGAGCGCGACGGCGCCGGTGGTCGCCTGGATCGCAGTCATCATCGGCCTGATCGTCGGCGCCCGGTCCTTCTTCGACGGCGGTCTGCCCCCGGTCGGAGAGTTCCTCGCGTTTCCGGAGAGCCCGCGTCAACTCCTCGACACGTTCCTGTCGGGCTGGAACCCGAACGGAGCCGGCGCGACCTCGCCGAACCCGACCGGATGGGCCAGCTTGTCGGGGCTGAGCGTCTTCACCCTGTTCCACATGGGGCTCCTGCAGACCCTGTTCGTGCTCGGGCTGCTGCTCGTCGGGTCCGCCGGGGTGTGGCGGCTCTCGGCCGTGTTCACCTCGACGCGCGCGCGTATCGCCGCGCTGCTCGTCTACTCGCTCAGTCCCATCGTCAGCGGCGCGATGTCCGGCGGCCGCCTCACCGTGGTCGTGGTCTACGCCGCCACCCCGTGGGTGCTCCACCTGACCCGCCGCGCATCGGGAATCGAGACCGCCGACCCCGGCAGTGCCGAACTCGACCTGGCTGACGGGGTGATCGACCTCTCCCCGGATGAACGTGTGCGGCGGATACTCGCCGCCGCGCTGGTCCTCGCCCTCGCCGTCGCGTTCGCCCCGGTGATGCTTCCCCTCGCCGTCCTCCTCGCTCTGGTCGTCGCGCTCGGCACGGTGCTGGCGCAGGGCTCGCTCGCCACCGCGGGGTGGTCCCTGGTCGCCGGCCTCGGGGCCGCTGCCGGCGCGGCGTTGTTGAACCTGCCGTGGATCACTTCGTGGACGTGGGAGGGAGTCGTCGGTGCGCCACCCCTCGGCGAAGCGGGCCTGGGTCTGGTGCCGTTGGCGTCGTTCGAAATCGGCAGCACCGACTTCGCTGCGCTCGCTCTCGCGCTGTATCTGCCTGTCTTCGCCGGCGTGATGCTCGCCCGCGCTTGGAGGCTGACCTGGGCGATCCGCTCGGCGTTGATGGTGCTGGTGTTCGGAGCCATCGCGGTGCTGGCCGACGCCGGGTCCATCCCGATCGAGATGCCCGAAGCAGGCGTGCTGCTCGTCCCTGTCGCCCTCGGCCTCGCGATCTCGGCGGCCGGTGCGCTGGCAGCGTTCGATCTCGACGTCCGCGGCGGCTCGTTCGGATGGCGTCAGCCGCTCGGCATCCTGTCGTCGATCGCCGTCGTGGTCGGCCTCGCTCCCGGTGTGGCCGCGCTGGCTGACGGATCGTTCCAGGTCCCCAACACACCGCTCGCGCGCCTGCTCGACGCGTCGCTTCCCGACCCCTCGCCCGACGGCGACTACAACGTGTTGTTGCTCGGCGATGCCCGGGTGCTGCCCGTTCCCGCCACCGAGTACCGCGATGGCGTGTCCTGGGCGATCATCGACGACGGCCCCCTCGACGTGCGCGATCGGTGGATGCCGCCCTCCAATGCCGCCGCGGCCCTGGTCACGACTGCCCTCGACGAGATGGCATCGACGTCGACGCTGCGAGCCGGGCGGCTGCTGGCGCCACTCTCGATCCGCTTCGTCGTCGTGCCGGAATTCGACGGCGTGACCTCGACGGTCAACGACCCGCTGCCGCTGCCGACGGGTCTGGTCGAAGCGCTCGAGGATCAGCTCGACCTCGTGGCGCTCCGGCCGGGTCTCCCGACGCTCGAGGCGTTCGAGAACCGGGCGTGGTTCCCCAAGCAGGCGCAGCTCGACGCAGCCGGCGCGGATGCGAGCAGTGCGGCCGGCGCCGAGGTGCTGGTCCGCAGCGATCTGTCGGCATCGGCACCGCTCTTCATCGGCGCCGACCAGTTGGACACCGCCACCGACGACGTGTCCGACGGTGTGGTCCACCTCGGTATCCCGTTCGACGACGCATGGACGCTGTCGGTCGACGGAACGTCGGTCGAGCCCCGCCGGGCGTTCGGCGAGACCACTGCGTATGACGTCGCCTCGGCGGGTGTCGGTTCGCTGCGCTACGAGACGTCGGCGCTGCGGTGGCTGGCTGTGGCTGCGCAGACGCTCATGTGGCTGGCAGCGATCGTGATCGCCGCCCGTGTCCGCGTCTCGGTTGGACGTCGCGGTTCGTTGTTGCTCGCCGACGAGACGTTGATCGATCTCACCGACGATTCGGGCCCGGTATTCGTCGATCCCGGTCTGGTCGCGGACCCCGAGTCCGAACCGGAGGCCGGGGCCGAGTCGGACCCCACTCCCGACGACACCCCCGACGACACCCCCGACGACACCCCCGACGACACCCCCGAGGTGACGTCTTGAACCGCCGAGCGATCCCTGCGCTGGTCCTGCTGCTGGTCGGCTTCGCGGCACTGATCGCCGTCGGGCGCGACGAGCCGACCACCCCCAACCCGTTCTTCGCGACGCCGGCCGGCGCCTGGATGCCGGCGGTGTCAGGCGATGCGTCGCTCACGGGGAGTTGGTTCTGCCCGGGTGTTCCCGCAACCGACGAGGACGGTGTCGGTGGCGACGTCGTCGTCGCGAACCGATACGACGAACAGCTCGTCGGCCGGTTCACGATCCTCACCCCCGACGGCGTGGGCGCGAGCGAGTCGCTCGTCGTCGAGCCCTGGTCGCGGACGACGATCGACGTCGACGCGTTCGTGACGACCCCGTTCGCCAGCGTGGTCGTCGAGATCGACGGCGGTCGCGGATTCGTCGAGCAGCGCGCGCAGCACCCGGCAGGCGACTCGGTTGCACCATGTTCCGACAACACGTCCGACGAGTGGTACTTCGCCGACGGATTCACGGTCGACGGCAGCATCGAGACGCTGCTGCTCACCAACCCCTACGACGACGCCGCCGTCGTCGACCTGGTCTTCGCAACCGAAGCGGGCGAATCGACGCCGGCCGCCTTTCAGGGGTTCACAATCCTGCCGCAGTCGGTCGAGACCATCCCGATCGCGGACCTCGGCGCCCGCGACGAACCCGTCATCGCTGTCAAGGTTGCCGCCGAACGCGGCCGACTCGTCGTCGGTCGGGCCCAGCACTATCTCGGCGGCGGCCGACTCGGCTACGACGTGTCGCTCGCGGCGCCGGCGCTGCGCGACCAGTGGTGGTTCGCCGACGGCGAGGCCGGCGAGGGGATCACCGAGACGTTCGCGATCTACAACCCGACCGACGACGACGTGCAGGTCGACGTGGTGTTCCTCGGCATCCCCGTCGACGCGCTCGCCGGCGACAACACGATCGACGTTCCCGCACGCCAGGTCGTGGTCTACGACCCCGGGGCCCCGGTGGCAGGGGCGGATGGCGCCGCTGTTGCTGCTGTGCCGCCTGGTCGTCATGCTTCGGTGTTCTCGACGCTCGCTGAACCATCGATCGTCGTCGAGCGCATCCTGACCCGACCAGCCGGCGACTCGGTCGCCACCTCGGTCGTCGTCGGCGCTCCGCCCCGCGTCGACGGGTATGTGGCCTCGCGCTGGCATCTCGGCATCGGCCCGTCGGAACCGACGCCCGCAGCCCTCGTCGTCTACAACGTCGACAACGTCGACGGCACGATCACGATCGAAGCGGTCGGCCCGGGTGGCCCGTCTGCCGTGCCGAGCCTGACCGACGTGCCGATCGGCGCGGGTCAGGTGATCACGATCGACCTCGTCGACCCCGATGTCCTCAACTCTGAGCTGATCGTGCAGTCGAGCAACCGGGTCTTCGTCGAACGGGCCCTGCCGCGCGGGAACGGTCTCGCCGGGACGTCCGGTTCGTGGTCGCTGCCCGCAGCCGGCAACTGATCCCTTTCGGGCGGTTCTCGACGGGGCGTCGGTCGCCCGCCGTAGCATCGTGGGCCATGGAACGCGTGATCGTCGCTGTGGTGATCGTGATCGTCGTGGGCATCGTTGCGGTGGTCGCCAGACGTCGACGGGTGCCCGACGCCCCCACACAGCGTCGGTTCACGGCTCCT
>DATKXG010000089.1:0-5056 GCA_035529175.1 Ilumatobacteraceae bacterium | reverse complement strand
CGGCTGCCGGTCGTGCGTGAGATGATTCTCGCCGGGACGCCGAAGCAGGAGGAGGCCGCACTCGAGAAGCTGCGCGCCGTCCAGGAAGCCGACTTCATGGAGATCCTCGATGCCATGGACGGCCTGCCGGTCACCATCCGGCTGCTCGATCCGCCGCTGCACGAGTTCCTCCCGTCGGTCGAGGAGCTGCGCATCAAGGAGGCCACGAAGGGTCTCAACAAGCGCGAGCAGGAGCTGCTCCACGCCGCCGAGAACTGGGCAGAGCACAACCCGATGATCGGCACCCGCGGCGTCCGCCTCGGTGTGATCAAGCCGGGCCTCTACGCGATGCAGGCACGGGCGCTGCTGTCGGCGGCCGCGAAGCTGCGCGAGATGGGCAAGAAGCCGATCGTCGAGATCATGATCCCGCTCACGGTCACCCGTGAGGAGATGGCGCTGGCCCGCAGCTGGGTGCAGGCCGAGGTCGACGAGGCGTTGGCCGGCATGAAGAAGAAGCCGATCATCACGATTGGCACCATGATCGAGACGCCGCGCGCGGCACTGCGCGCCGACGAGATCGCCGAAGTGTCGGACTTCTTCAGTTTCGGCACGAACGACCTGACGCAGCTGACGTTCGGTTTCAGCCGCGACGACGTCGAGAGCCGGATGATGCCGCAGTATCTCGAGCAGGGCCTGCTGAAGGCGAACCCGTTCGACACGATCGATCAGACCGGTGTGGGCGATCTCGTCCGGATCGGCGCCGAGCGTGGCCGGGCGACGAAGCCGGACCTGAAGCTCGGCGTGTGTGGCGAGCACGGCGGCGACCCCGCGTCGATCGATCTGTTCTACAACGCGGGACTCGACTACGTGTCGTGCTCGCCGTTCCGTGTTCCGATCGCCCGGCTCTCCGCAGCCCAGGCGATCATCGCCGCCGGAAAGTGAGCGTGTTACATCGGGGGTCAGACCCCAGATGTAACACCAGTACATTGTCGCCAGCATGGGGATCGTCGACGAGGACATCGAACGGCTGCGGTCGACGGTGTCGATCGTCGACACGGTCCAGCAGTACGTCGCGCTGAAGCGTGTCGGGCGCAACTGGGTCGGGCTCTGCCCGTTCCACGCCGAGAAGAGCGGGTCGTTCAACGTCCGCGAGGAGACGGGCCGCTACAAGTGCTTCGGCTGCGACAAAGGGGGCGACGTCTTCACGTTCATCCAGGAGATCGAGCACCTCGACTTCCCGGGGGCGGTCGAACACCTGGCGGCGAAGGCGGGCATCCAGCTCAACTACACCACGACCGGCCAGTCGAAGGAACGGGCGCGACGCAAGCAGCTCGTCGAAGCCATGGACGAAGCCGTCGAGTGGTATCACCAGCGTCTGCTGAACGATCCCGACGCCCGAGCGGCGCGTGACTATCTGCGCCGGCGCGGACTCTCCGGCGACATCGCGCGCCAGTTCAAGCTGGGGTGGGCTCCCGACGACTGGGATGCGTTGGCGCGTGGGCTCGGCGCCTCGCCCGATGTCCTGCAGGCGGTCGGGCTGGCATTCCGAAACAAGCGCAACAAGATGCAGGACTCGTTCCGAGCGCGGGTGATGTTCCCGATCTTCTCCGAATCGGGCGAGGCGCTCGCGTTCGGCGGCCGGATCCTGCCCGGATCCGACGATCCGGCGAAGTACAAGAACTCGTCGGAGACTCCGATCTACACCAAGTCGAAGGTGCTCTACGGGTTGAACTGGGCCAAGTCCGACATCGCCAAGCACGACCAGGTCGTGGTCTGCGAGGGCTACACCGACGTGATCGGGTTCCATCGTGCGGGCGTGCCGCGTGCGGTGGCCACCTGTGGCACGGCCCTCACGGAGGAGCACGTCCGGCTGTTGAAGCGATACGCGAGCAGGGTGGTGTTGGCCTTCGATGCGGACGCCGCCGGCCAGGGCGCCGCGGCGCGCTTCTACGAGTGGGAGGAGACCCACAAGGTGGAGGTGCAGGTGGCGCGCCTTCCCCAGGGACGTGACCCGGGCGACCTGGCGCAGAGTGACCCCGAGATGCTCGTGCACTCGGTTGCCGATCCGGTGCCGTTCCTGAAGTTCCGAGTCGACCGCACGCTGAACGGCAAATCGAAGCAGTCGCCCGAACAACGAGTCCGGCTGGCCGAGAGCGCGATGAGCGTTGTGAACGAGCACCCGAACGTCGAACTACGCAAGCTGTACGCGGGTGAGGTTGCCGCGTCGCTCGGCATTCCCGTCGGCGACCTGGTGCAGATCGCCGAGCGGGGATCGCGCCGTCCGGCGATCCAGGTCGCGCCCAAACGCTCACGGGGCCCGATGGAGAATGCCGAGTTCGCCGCGCTCGTGCTGCTCGTGCAGGACTGGGACGAGATCGCTCCGTGGCTGATCGAGCAGTTGTTCGACGACGATGCCAACCGTATGGCGTTCGTCGCGATGGCCGAGGCCGGGGGAGACCTCCAGCAGGCGCTCGACGTGGCCGCTCCCGACGCCCGAGAGGTGCTGGAGCGAGCCGCGGTCGCGGACCTCAACCTGCAACCCGACGTCGAGGCTCGCACGCTCATCGGCGCGGCGGCGCGACGCGAACTGACCGCGCATGCACGACTGAGCGACCCCGCAGCGATCGAGGAGGATCGTACGGCCCGCCTCGACATCGATGCGCTCAACGACACCGACCGCACGCGAGCCTTGGCGGCAGCGGAGTCATTGCTAGGTTGGCTGGATCGACGCACAGGGGAACGCAACGATGGGGGCTGACTCGGCTCCCGGCGACGGGCCGGCGCCCGGCGTGCCGTTCGCTGGTGTCGACGTGGACGAGTGGGACGAGCTGGTCAGTCGTGGTCGCCGCGCCGGAGCGGTCCACGCGGAGGATGTCGCCCACGTGCTGCGCCACGTCGAGTTGTCCGGCGACGTGCTCACCGAGGTGCAGACCGCGATGGCGGGCCAGGGCATCAAGATCGATGACGAAGTCGATCACATCGCCGACGACACGCCCTCGAGCGGCGGTCGCCGAGTCGTGGTGACCAAGGATCGAGGCGGTGCGGCTCCCGCTCCAGATCAGGACGAACAGCTGCTCAGTCGCGGCCGTGGGCGGCGGACCCGCAAGGCCGGACCCAAGGGCGACAACAGCACCAACGACACCGTCCGGCTGTATCTGCGCGAGATCGGCCAGGTCGACCTGCTCACCGTCGAGGACGAGCGGCGCCTGGCGCAGTTGATCGAGGAGGGCAAGGTCGGGGCCACCCGCATCGACGCGATGGCCGATTCGACGGCACTCGCGCCCGGTGAGGAGCGGATGTTGCTGCGGGCGGTGAGCCGGGGCGAACGGGCCAAGAGCGAGCTGACGCAGGCCAACCTGCGCCTCGTGGTCAGCATCGCCAAGCGGTACTCGGGTCGTGGGATGCAGCTGCTCGACCTGATCCAGGAGGGCAACCTCGGTCTGATGCGGGCGGTCGACAAGTTCGACCACACCAAGGGCTTCAAGTTCTCGACGTACGCCACCTGGTGGATCCGTCAGGCGATCACCCGGTCGATCGCCGATCAGGCGCGCACCATCAGGATCCCCGTGCACATGGTCGAGCACATGAACCGGGTGACTCGGGCGAAGCGCCAGATGCACCAGGAGCTCGAGCGCGAGCCGACCGTCGACGAGATCGCCGAGAAGGTCCAGCTGCCGCCGGATCGCGTGCGCGAGTTGTTGCGCATCTCCCAGGATCCGCTGTCGCTCGATTCGCCGGTGGGCGATGAGGACGAAGCCAATCTCGGTGACTTCATCGAGGACGAATCGGTCGACAGTCCGGCCGATGCCGCGACGCGCATGATGCTGCACGATGCCGTCACCGAGGTGCTCGGTGAGCTGTCCGACCGCGAGCAGGAGATCGTGCGGTTGCGCTTCGGTCTCGACGGCGGCCGAGCCAAGACCCTCGAGGAGGTCGGCCAGGAGTTCGGCGTGACCCGCGAGCGCATTCGCCAGATCGAGGCCAAGACGCTGGCGAAGCTGCGCCACCCGCAACGATCCGAGCGTCTCCGGGAGTTCCTCGAAGTCGAGTGACGATGACACCTGCGGTCTGACCCCAGATCTCATCCGACTGCCGCAACTCTGCGGCACCCCCCGTTCATGATCGACTCATGGGCTACGGAGGCAAGTTCGTCGAGCGGGAACGGGCGAGGGAACTGCGAGCGAAGGCGTGGACGCTCCGGGAGATTGCCGACGAACTCGGCGTCGCCAAGGGGTCGGTGTCGGTCTGGGTTCGCGACGTCGAGTTCACGCCCAAACCACGCAATCGTGGTCACTCGGGTCACCAGCCGCACCCGCTTCACCTGAAGAAGCTCGCCGAGATCGAACAATGCCGAGCCGAGGCCGAGGAGATCATCGGGCAACTCACCGAGCGAGACCTGCGAATGTTCGCAGTGGGCCTCTACGCCGGAGAGGGCAGCAAGACCGCGGGAACCGTATCGATGGCGAATTCGAACCCGGTTCTGCTCCGAGTATTCGTCACGTGGCTGCGCGGCGAGTTCGATATCGACGAGTCGCGGCTGCGTGCCAAGCTCTATCTCCACGATGGACTCGATCTTGGTCTCGCCACGGCGCACTGGAGCAAGGTTCTCGGCATCCCCGCCATTCGCTTCGGACGGCCGTACCGGGCAGTCAACGACGCATCGCGTCGACGGTCCAAGCACGTCCATGGATGTGCGACCGTCTTGTACTCCTGCACGAGAACGCACCGACGTGTGATGGCGATGATCGAGGCGGTAACCTCTCCGTTCGCAATCCGGGATAGCTCAGTTGGCAGAGCAGGGCACTGTTAATGCTCTTGTCGCAGGTTCGAGCCCTGCTCCCGGAGCACAGGAGACGGACCCTCGACGATCGGGGGTTCGTCTCTCGTTTTCGGCGAGGAGTGGCCTTGGTCGGCTGACGCGGCGTACGACGTCGCAGGTCGTGATGGCGTGGGCGCAGCCGTCGAGGAGGGGAACCGGACCGTCGATGTCACTGGACGGGGCGGTCGCGACCGTCCGCCGGCAAGTGGGTTTTTCGCGGGCAGACCCATCGCCCGAGTCGGTTCACCCTGAGGAGGT
>DATKXG010000088.1:0-18216 GCA_035529175.1 Ilumatobacteraceae bacterium | reverse complement strand
CTGACGAGGATCTGGTTGAACGACATGCCGGCATCGGGAACGAACGTCGAGATGCGGAAGATGCCGTCGGCGATCTCTGTGGTGGTGGTGATCATGGTGGTACCTCTCTGGAGTTTGGGTGTTCAGAACGGGACGATCGTGCGGAGGAGCCCGGTGGGCTCGCCGCGCCCGGCGAGCAGGCAGCAGAACTCGACCGCGTCGAGCACGATCGACTCGCCGCCGGTTCCGGACGTGAAGCTGCCGCCGGCAGGACCGGTGAGCTCGAGCGTGAACGGCTGGCCGTGGCGGCGAGCCCACTCGGCGACCACGTCGGCGATGATGCGGCCGTCGTGGTCAGCTGTGAGCACGAGGTCCTTGCCGGTGGCTCGGGCCGTGTCGACCCGGTGCATCCAGGCGTCGCGCAGGTAGATCAGGTCGATCAGGTAGCCGAGCGCCCACTTCTCGACGACGGGGGCGTCGATGGCGATCTTCGCCGCCCGCATCGGTCGCGGCGTGCGGCTGCGCCCCTTGATCGTCTTCGGAGCAACCGCCACCAGGCGGTCGATGAGTTCCTCCGGTGTCAGGTCCTCGCGCTCGGCCACCTGCACGCCGGACAGCCCGGCCTCGAGTGGTACGCCGAGTTCCTTGCGGCGCTTGCGGGCGGCGAGCATCTGGTGTGCGTTCTCGCGCATCGATGCTCCTGCGTCGCACGCGCCGAGGACGTGCAGCCACATACGGCGGACGTCCCAGTCGGGGCAGACGGTCGGCTTCGACCAGTCGTCGGCTCCGAGCGAGCGCAGCTGTGCGATCGCCCGGTCGAGTTCGGTTGCCTGGAGCTGCATCGCTTCGCGATGTGCGATCGGCGCAATGGTGGTGACGTCGGTGGTGGTCATGGTGGTCATGCTTTCTCGTTTCCGGTGATGGTGTTCGCGGTGGTGGTTGTGTCGTTCGTGCGGCTCTCGGCGATCAACATGTCGACGGCGCGGTCGACGAGCTGCGTCCAACGGGTTCCGCCGGGGTCGTTCGAGATCTGCTGGTCGGTGATGCCGGTCAGCACGGCGGTCCACAGATCGAGCGTCGCCTGATCGCGCACGCCGATGCCGGTCAGTCGCCGGCTCATCTGGTCGTACGCGTGCACAGCGACGGCGTAGGCCTCGGCCGACGGGGTGAAGTCCGGGATCGTGCGCTGGAAGAGCAACTGGTAACGGACCGGGTCGCTCGTGCAGAACTCGACGAAGGCCCGAATCGCAGCTCGGGCGGTCCGGACCGGGTCGCCGTCCATCTCGTCGTCATCGACGGCAGCGTCCATCCACGCCGCGAATGCCTGGTAGCCCTCGAGGAACAACGCGTCGTAGATCTCGTGCTTGGAGGCGAAGTACGAATAGATCGACTGCGCCCGCATGCCGACCCGCTCGCCGAGGTCGCGCATCGACAGCCCGGCGAGGCCGTGTTCGCGAACGACTTCCCAGCTCGCTTGGACGATCTCCCGCTGGGTTTCCTGACGGCGTTCGGTTCGCCTGTCACCGTTCGGTTTGCCTGACATTGTCAGGACTATGCGCCCGACCGGGCCGCTTGTCAAGAGATTTGTTCGAACACGACGACCGGTGTGTCGGCCGAGCGTGACGCGGCGTAGGCGTCGAGCCCCTCGTCGATCTCGGCCCACCGGCGCCACAGCCGCTCCCGCTCGTCACCCTCGACCCTGCGGGCGCGTACCGGACGCTCCCGGTCACCCTTCAAGCGGACGATGGCGTCGGGCTTCGCTTCGAGGTTCAGCCACCACGCCGGCTGGCCCTCGTCCCAACCGTTCATCGCCAGCACGACCGGTGACGACCCGTCCTCGATGTAGCCGACGATGACGCCGCGGGGTTCGCCGGATTTGCGGCCGACGGTCGTCAGGTGCATCGCACCCCAGCCGCGCTTGGTCGCCGGCGTCCACAACACCCGGGAGCCGAGCATGCGGTACGCGAGCCGGTGGCCCTTCCAGAAGAGATGCTTGAACCACGCCGGCGGCAACGGCGGTGCGTCGGCCGTCTTCGTGTTCGACTCGGCCAGGACGCGGATCTCGTCGAGCATCTTGCGGGTCATCACGAAGCTGACGAGGCCGACCGGGGCCATCAGCCAGCGGGTGAGCCGTCGGCCGTAGGCGGTCCGCTCGCGGATCAGCAGTCTCGTCCCGCCGTCCGGCGTGGGGAGCAGGGCGAAGGTCCATTGGAACTCGAAGCCGATGCCTTCGTCGCGGCTGGTGGTGCGGCCGAGCTTCGGGTCGGCGGTCTTCATCACCAGGGCCACGTTCGGCTCGAGTAACTCGACGATCCAGCCGGCCGAGCGGTTGCGAGCGCCCCACACCCAGTCGCCGACGGCGAGCTGCTGCCACCCGTCGACGATCCGGTTGGCGTTGTGGATCTTCAGTCCGAACAGGTTCTCCAGCCAGGCGTAGCTGTAGAAGCCGCCGCGGTCGGCGCCCATCTGCACCAGCCACGGCCACACCTGCTCGGGCCGGGCGGCGATGGTGATCGCTCGCGTGTTCTGCTCGACCGGTGGCGCCGTCAGCGCGTCACCCGGAAGCGCCGCCGCCACCTCCTCCTCGGTCGCTCCCCAGTTCCGATGCCACGGGGTGAACACCTTCCACCAGGCGGCGGTCGCCGCGACCCCGACACCGCCCGTCACCACTGCACGACGCATCGAACTCACCTCCATCGATCATTTTCCGCCTGCGAGGCACCGAGCGGCAGGGACCGAGGTCCACGCTTCGGGACGGCAGCCGGTGTCGTCCGCCGGGATGTCGAGCACCCGACGCAATTCAGAGCGGAATGAGTTCCGGATTCCGGGATGCATTCCGCTCTGAAGTGCACGAGGCCCGGCCGTCGACGTGACGTGCGCAGCGCTACCGTGTCGCAGGTGCGGCGAATCCTCGTGGTGTTGACGGTGATGGGAGCGATCGCCGCATGCGGAAGCGACGCGACGGGTTCGACCGAGTCGACCGCCGGGGCCGCCCAGGCTCCGACAACCGCGGCGGTCACGCAGCCGCCGGTCACCGAGCCGGAGCCGGTGCTCGGTGAGGAGCTGGTCGGCCGGTGGGCGCACTACGACGTCGTCGCCTACGAAGATGACGTGCTCAAGACGCTGATCATCAGCTACGGGTTCAACGACTTCACCGAGGTCGACGGCCAGATCGTCGACCAGTCGTCGTTCTGCTTCTCCGAGCAGCGCACCGACCAACCGATCACGACGTCACTGTCCGATGCCGCCACCCAGGCGATCCAGCCTCCGCCGGCCGTGCTCGAGATCGACACCGTCGACGGCGTGCTGCGGGTCCAGCGCCCCCCGACACCCACGCCCGTGGGCATCCGGCTCGACGATCCGTTCAACGAACCGCTGCCCACCGATCCGAACGATCCGCGCATCGTCGACGACGACGGTGACGGCAAGCCCGGCCTCACCGTCACGATCGAGGTCACCCCCGAGTTCATTGGCGAGCTGTACATCGCCCGCCGGGAGATCTTCGCCTTCGAAGCGTTCCTCACCGAACCCGACCTCCTGACCGGACAGGTCACCGACGACTCCGAGCAGCTGGTGATCGGTGCGAGCGACCCGGTCTTCGCCAGCTCGCCCGCCAACTGGGGGCAGTACCCCGACCTCTCGAAGAGCCCGATCATCCTGCGGCACGTCGACGCCGACTGGGACTGCGAACGCCTCGCCGCCGAACGCGACGACCTGTTCCCACCCACCCCTGACGTCGACTGGTGAACCCGAGTCGCGAGACGGTCAACCGGTTGCGGCCGCCATGCATCGTCCGACGGCCGCGCTGATGTTGCCGAAGTGCCGGCCGATCCGGTGATCCCAGAGTTGCTCGTCCGGTCCCCGGAGCCCGCGGACGCCTCGTCGACCAGTTGGACCATCAGCGTCGTGAACCGCTGGTCGGCTGCTTCGTGCGTCTCTGGGTCGGCGCGGTCGCGAAACGCATCGGCGACGTGGTGGAGCAGTGTGAACTGGTCGGGCCCGGTGCCGTGTTCGACGTGGACCAGCGATCGCGTGATCAGGTCGTTCAGTGCCGCGTGGGCGTGCGTGCTCTCGATCGACGGCTGACCAGTCAGCGGCGTCGATCTCGCGATGGGGTGGTGAAGGATGGGGGCGTCGGCCGACGGCTGACGGCTACCACTACGGTGTGACTCGTGGCAGGTGCGGTCTATCTGACGGCGATGGGGCCTGCGAGTGGAAAGTCCATCGTCGCCCTCGGCCTCGTCGAGCTGTTGTCGCGGCGGGTGTCGCGGGTGGGTTTCTACCGTCCGATCGTTCAAGCCCTTCCCGACAACGACCTCGAACTGATCCGGTCGCACTACGACCTGCCCGACGAGCGGATCGGACACGCATTCACCGCAGCCGAGCGTTCCAACGCCGGCCGTGCGACCCGCTCCGACCTGGAACGCATCGTCGAGCGGTTCAAGCAGATCGAGTCGGCCAGCGAGTTCGTGGTCGTCGAGGGGACCGACTTCACCGGGGCGTCCTCACCGATCGAACTCGACGTCAACGCCCGCATCTCCGAACATCTCGGCGCGCCGATCGTGGCCGTCGTCGACGGGCACCGCTGCACGGCAGCGCAGATCGCCGAGCGCATCGCCGTCGGACGCGAGTCGTTCGGCGACGATGCGATCACGGCGATCATCGTCAACCGCGTCGACCCCAGGGTGCTCGAACCGCTCAGGGATCGGCTCGCCCGTCTGGACCTCGACGATCCGGTCTGGCCGATCGCGGAGGAGCCGACGCTTCGTCAGCCCTCGCTCGAACAGCTCCGCTCGGCACTCGATGCTGAACTGGTCGCGGGGGATCCCGACGACCTCTCCCGGCCCGTCGGCCGCGTCAAGGTCGCCGCCATGTCGGTGCCGAACGTGCTCGACCACGTCGTCGACGACACGGTGTTCATCGCACCGGGCGACCGGCCCGACGTGATCATCGCTGCGGCGATGACGAGATCGTCGTCGGCCTATCCCAGCGTCTCGGGGGTGCTGCTCAGCGGCGGACTCCAACCGGATCCGCGAGTCGTGGCCCTGATCGGCGGAATGTCGGGCGGGAGGTCGATTCCGCTGATGTCCGTGCACGCCGACACGTTCGACACGGCGATCGCGGCGAATGCCGTCGAGGGGGCGATCACCGCCGGTGACCGACGCAAGATCGACATCGCCCTCGCCCACTTCGAGGCGCACGTCGATCTCCGCGGCCTGGAACAACGCATCGAGATCGGTCGATCCGACGTGATGACGCCGGTGATGTTCCAGTACGAGCTGATCGAACGAGCAAAGGCCGCGCGCGCCCACATCGTCCTGCCGGAAGGCGCCGACGACCGCATCTTGCGTGCCGCGGACCGGATCCGTCGGCGCCAGGTCTGCGACCTCACGCTGCTCGGCAACGTCGATGCAGTCCACGAGCGGATCGCCGAGCTCGGTCTTTCCCTCGACGACGTGCCCGTGGTCGACCCGCTCGACCACGTGTGGCTCGAGCGGTTCGCCCACCGATACCACGAGCTGCGCGCCCACAAGGGCCTCACCGAGCGACGAGCCCACGACATCATGACCGACGTCAGCTTCTTCGGCACGATGATGGTGTACGAGGACCTTGCCGACGGAATGGTCTCCGGCGCTGCCCACACCACGACGCACACGATTCGGCCTGCCCTCGAGTTCGTCAAGACGAAGCCGGGTACCTCGATCGTCTCCAGCGTGTTCCTGATGTTGCTTGCCGACCAGGTGCTCGTCTACGGCGACTGTGCGGTCAACCCCGATCCCGACGCCGAGCAACTGGCTGACATCGCCATCTCGTCGGCCGAGACGGCGGCGATGTTCGGCGTCGAGCCTCGCGTCGCAATGTTGAGCTACTCGACGGGCGCCTCGGGCTCGGGTGCCGACGTCGACAAGGTGCGCTCCGCCACTGCGCGCGTGCGCGAACTCCGACCGGACCTGATGGTCGAGGGACCGATCCAGTACGACGCCGCCGTCGACGTCGACGTCGCGCGCAGCAAGCTGCCCGGCAGCGACGTCGCCGGCCGCGCCACCGTCTTCATCTTCCCCGACCTCAACACGGGCAACAACACCTACAAGGCGGTCCAGCGGTCGGCGGGCGCAGTGGCCGTCGGGCCGGTGCTGCAGGGATTGAACAAGCCGGTCAACGACCTCTCGCGCGGAGCCACGATCACCGACATCGTCAACACGATCGCGATCACCGCCATCCAGGTGGGCGCCGGACGGTCCTGAGGTAGCGGCGATGCGTGTGCTCGTGCTCAACTCCGGCAGCTCGTCGATCAAGTATCAGCTGGTCGACTCCCGCACCGGTGAGCGGCTGGCCGGTGGCGTCATCGAGGAGGTCGCCGACCATGCGTCGGCGCTGCGCGAGGTGGTCGCCGAGGTGGAGCGACTCGACCAGCCGATCGAAGCGATCGGCCACCGCGTCGTGCACGGCGGCGATGTCTTCTCCGCACCCGCCCTCGTCGACGACGAGCTGGTCGAGGTGGTCCGAGACCTCGCCGCGCTCGCTCCGTTGCACAACCCGGCGAACCTCGCCGGCATCGAGGCTGCCCGTGCGACGTGGCCCACCGTTGCCCAGGTCGCCGTGTTCGACACCGCCTTCCACCGCACGCTGCCGCCGGCCGCGTACCGCTACGCCGTGCCGGCGTCGTGGTACGAGCAGCACGGCGTGCGGCGCTACGGCTTCCATGGGACGTCGCACGACGACGTGTCCGCCCGGGCCGCCGAGGTGCTCGGACGCCCGCGAGACGAACTCGACCTGATCGTCGCCCACCTCGGCAACGGCGCGTCGATGGCGGCGGTGCAACACGGTCGCAGCGTCGAGACGTCGATGGGTCTGTCTCCGCTCGAAGGCCTCGTGATGGGCACGCGGTCAGGCGACATCGACCCGGCGATCATCGGCTACGTCGCCGACGCGACGGGGCAGAGCGCGGCCGACGTGCTCGGCGACCTCAACCGTTCGAGCGGGTTGCTCGGGCTGTGCGGCGCCTCCGACATGCGTGAGATCACCGAGCGGGTCGAGGCGGGTGACGAGACGGCCGAACTCGCCCTCGACGTGTTCTGCCACCGGATCCGCAAGTACGTCGGCGCCTACGTCGCCGTGCTCGGAGGTTGCGACGCACTGGTCTTCACTGCCGGCATCGGCGAGCACAGTGCCCTCGTCCGCGCTCGGGTCTGTGCCGGTCTCGAGGTGTTCGGTATCACCCTCGACGACGAACGCAACGAGCGGTCCGCGACGGTCATCTCGCCGGACGGTGCGCCGACTGCGGTGTTGGTCGTCCCCACCGACGAGGAGCGCGCGATCGCCGAACAGACCGCACGCGTCGTCAACTGCAGCTGACTCGCATGACCGTCACCGACAACGTCAGACTCGCCCGCCGGCTCGGCTGGCTCGACCCGGTGCAGATGGCAGCGAGCACGGCCGCGCTGACCCGCTGGGGCCCGAGTCTTGCAGCGCTCTACGCGGCCGCCGCCACACGGAATCGTCGGCGAGCTGCGGTCATCGACCATCGCGGCACGGTGACGTTCGGAGAACTGGATGGGAACTCCTCGGCGTCGGCACAGGGGTTCCGGGCACTCGGCCTCAGCGGTGGCGACCACCTCGGTGTGCTGTGCGCCAACCACCGCTACTTCGTCGAGGTGTCGATCGCTGCCGCGAAGGCGGGACTCACATGTGTGTACCTCAACACCGGCTTCGCCGCCCCCCAGCTCGGCGAGGTGCTGCGGCGTGAAGGCGTGGGTGCCATCGTGGTCGACAGCGACCTGCTTGCGGTCGTGGAGGCATCGGGCTTCGACGGCCACGTCGTGGTCGTCGACGGCGACCCGGGTGCACACCGCTCGATCGACGACCTCCGCTCACTCGAGTCGTCGTCGTCGATGCTGCTGCCGAGTTGGCCGATCGCTCCCGTGCTGTTGACCTCGGGTACCACCGGTACCCCCAAGGGCGCCCGCCGCTCGGGCCGACCGGTCGGACTGTCCTCGGCGCTCGGGGTGCTGGAACGCGTCCCGTATCAGGCCGGCGATGTCTCCGTGATCCCGACACCACTGTTCCATGCCTGGGGACTCGCCCAGCTCACGATCGCCGCGGCCACCGCATCGACCGTCGTGCTCGTGCGCCGGTTCGGCGTCGACGACACCCTGGACGCAGTCGAGGTCGAGCGGGCCGATGTGCTCGCCGCCGTACCGGTCATGCTCCAGCGCATCCTGGCGTCAGAGACACGCACGCGTGACCTCTCGTCGCTTCGCATCGTCGCCTGCAGCGGCTCGGCGTTGCCCGCTGCGGTCGCGACCGCATGGATGGATCGCTTCGGCGACAACCTCTACAACCTCTACGGCTCGACCGAGGTCGGTCAGGCGACGCTCGCAACCCCCGCCGATCTGCGGGCCGCACCGGGAACCGCCGGCCGGGTCATCGCCGGCACCGTCGTCGAGATCGTCGACGACCGGGGCGAACCGCTTCCGGCGGGCGGGACGGGCCTGATCGTGGTCGGCAGCGACGGGCAGTTCACCGAGTACACCGGTGGTGGCACGAAGGACCGGATCCGCGGACTGATGTCGTCCGGAGACGTCGGCTACTTCGACGCCGAGGGCCGGCTGTTCGTGACCGGTCGTGCCGACGACATGATCGTGAGTGGCGGCGAGAACGTGTTCCCCGTCGAGGTCGAAGAGATCCTGCTGTCGCACGAGGACATCGTCGACGCCGTGGTGGTCGGCGTGCCCGACGACGAGTTCGGTCAGCGCCTCGCGGCCGTCCTCGTACGCCGGTCCGGCGGATCGGTCGACGCCGACGGCATCCGGCTGTTCGTCTCCCGCCGACTCGCTCGTCACAAGGTGCCCCGCGACGTCACGTTCGTCGCCGAACTCCCCCGCAACATCACCGGCAAGCTCCTACGCGGGTGAGCACGGCGGGTGATCGGGACTTCGAGGTGCTGTACAACCGGCCCGGTCGACCCGGTGCGCGCCGCAACCCGATGAGGGTGATCAGCTGTCGCTTGCGGCCTGCCAGGCGTTGCGCACGAGCTGCTCGAGCACGGCCGGATCGGCGTCGGCGAGCTTCTTGAGGTAGAGGCAGCCCTTGCCGGTCGAGTGTGGGCCGAGTGCGTCGAGCAGCGGGTCCGGCGTTTCTGCATAGCCGTCGTGGATTCCGTAGATGGTCAGCGCCTGCTTGCGCGGTGAGAAGCCGACGACGAACCACTCGTTGGTGCCTGTGGTGTTGGTGTATTTCGTGGCGCCGAAGCCGACGATCGAGGGGCCCCACATCGTCGCCGGTGCGCCGGTGACGCGCTCGAGGAGGGTGCGCAGCGCATGGCCGTCGGCGCGCCGGCGTTCGTTGGGCACCGCGTCGAGGAAGGCGGTGACGTCCTTGCCGGTCGGACGTGTCGCGATGGTTGCCATCGCCACACTGTGGCACGGTGCAGGTGACCGGATGCCCGCTCCGGTCAGGTGGTGTCGATCGAACCGGGCACGTCGTCGGCGATCGTCGGTCGTCTTGTCGCTCGATGTCGAGCGGTGCGAGGGTGGTCTCGATGCCGGTGCTCGGGACGCGTGACGAAGCATGGGTGGCAGCGAACGAGCGGCAGCGGATGGTGGTCGTTGCGTTGGTGTCTGCCGCTCTGCTGTGGGGCTGCACCTCGGCGCCTTCCGACGGCGATGCCATCGAAGCGCAGCCGACCGTCGAGCCCGCCACGTCGGTCGGATCGCCGCCGGTTTCGGTCGGTGACGACGCCTGGCGCAGCACCGAGATCGTGGACGGCGACACGCTGTACGTCTCGGGTCCGGCCGGGGAGTTGGAGGTGCGGATCATCGGCGTCAACACGCCCGAGTCGGGCGAGTGCTTCTACGAGGAGGCGACCGATGCCCTCGCCGGGCTGGTGGACGGGAACGATCTGGTGCTCGTCGTCGATCGATCCGACGCCGATCAGTTCGGGCGCGCACTGCGCTACGTCGAGACGACCGATGGTGTCGACGTCGGCGCCGAACTCGTCGCCGACGGGTTCGCGATCGCCAGGCGCTATCCGCCCGATGATGCCCGCGCCGATCGCTACGCCGACCTGCAGCGGGACGCGCAAGCAGCGGGCCGTGGCCTCTGGGCGTCGGATGCGTGCGGCGCGAGCGATCTCGATGGCGTCGAGATCGTCATCGACGTCAACGCCGACGCGCCCGGCGACGACGGAGTGAACCTGAACGGCGAGTGGGTCCGGTTCACGAACGCCGGTACCGAGGCCATCGATCTCGACGGCTGGGAGGTCGCCGACGAATCGGCGTCGCACCGCTACACGTTCACCGACCTGCGGTTGGAACCTGGCGCGGACGTGACCCTGTTCAGCGGCTGCGGTCGCGAGGACGAGACGGCTCGCTACTGGTGCGAGTCGGGCAGCGCCGTGTGGAACAACAGCGGCGACACCGTGTTCCTCCGCGATGGGAACGGCAACATCGTCGCCTCGTTGTCGTATGGCGACTCCGGCTGAGCGCGCCGCCTGGTCAGAGCTGGACGACGACCGTGGTTGACTGCCGACCGAACGGTGCTCGCCCGCGAGAGCGTCCGGTTTCGGTCCCCCTTGCGTACACGTCGCGGCCATTGATGATGCGGTGCTCGACACGGGCCGTGATGAGCGGGGACGAATGTTCGGGACCTGATCCTCTGCCTGTCGAGGGCTCCGGGCGCACAATGAAGGTGAGAGTTCCAATTCAAGAGAGGTGGCGTATGAGACTCCTTTCGATTGGCTTGGCTGTCAGCCTGTCGCTCTTCGCGATGGGCTGCAGCGGCGACGACGATTCGAGCGACACCGGAGGACCGGTGCCGGCCGACGAGGCCCTTGTCGAGATCACGTTCACTGGTGACGGAGCGTCCTTTGTCGGCGATCGTGAGATCGCCGAGGGTGCCGTCACCGTCGTGTTCTCGAACGAGTCGGACGGCGCAGCGCGCTTTGCGATCTTGGGGTACGAGACCGGCTCCGATGCGCTCGCAGAGGAACTCGAGGTCATGGACGAGGGCGATGCCGTCATCACGGGCGATGCGCCCACCGACGGGTATTTCGAGGTCGAGTTCGACGGTCTGGGTGAAGCTGTCCCGACCGGGAGCCATTCCTGGACGATGGATCTCGTCGCTGGCAACACCTACCTGCTCGATGTGGGTGCGGAGGACTTCCACGTCAGCGGGATTTGGCGGCCGGCCGTGATCGAAGTCGTCGCCGAGTAGCTCGACCGATGGCGGCGCGCGCATGATCTCCTTCAGAACGTGTCCGGTCGACGACCGGTAACGACGAGGGGCCTTCCTCGACTGACGCACCCGGGCCTTCACCGCTGGCATTCGGGGTGAACCGGCCTTCGGATGTCGGTTCGACTGCAGATGTCCCATGCTCGACGAGGTGAAGGCTTACCTTTGGACCATGGCCGCGAACCGGACTCGCCGGAAGAGGGCCGCGACGAGGCGTCAGCGGCGCATGAAGCGCGCCGAGAACGATCTCTCCGACGATCAGTGGGCAGCCCTGAAGGCGGCGTGGGGTGGCTGCGCCTACTGCGGCGAGTCGACGTCGCCGATGCAACGCGACTGTGTGCTGCCCCTGTCGCGTGGCGGTCGATACACGCTCGAGAATGTCGTGCCTGCATGTGGCTCGTGCAATGCGAGCAAGTGCAACGACGAAGTCACCGGCTGGCTCCGCCGGAAGCGGCTCGACGAGAGCGCCTTCCTACTCCGACACATCGAGATCAGCCGTGAACTCCTCGAGAGGTTCGGTACCGGACCCGCCGACGAGATCACGCCCGAGCCGGGCGCAACAGGCGAACTGGGCCCTTGAGCCGAGCGGTCGGGGACGGTTCGCAGTTCGGCGATCTGGCCAGCTCGATCCGGCGGCGTCGTTCGGGACGAGCGTCTGCGGCGATCAGATCCCGTGGGCGAGCTGCCGCTCGTACTCCGCTGTGTCGAACCGGCCGTCGGAGATCGAGATCAGTCCATTGCCGTCCAGGGTCCACTGCTCCCATCCGTTGAACCTGACGCGGTGTCCGGTTCCGCCGGGGCCCGTGTTGGTTCCCTCGTAGGTCCACATGTAGACCGCTCGGTCGCCCGCGAGTCTGGCGAGATCCAGGATGACGACGGTGTCGGGAAAGGCGTCGTAGAAGCCTCGTGCGACGTCTGCGATCGCCGGGCGGCCGACCGCCGGCGGTTGGCCGTTGACGGCCAGTGAGCCGTCCTCGGCGAAGAAGGATGCGACGGAATCGGGATCATGGGAGCACCACGCCTCCGTGTAGCGGCGGGCGAAGTCCTGGAGTTCGGCGGCGTTCATCAGAGGGAAGATAGTTCCGATCGCACCCTGGCCCGCCCCGCCGACCGACGCTCCGCAAACCTGCTTGCCTGTCGACCGGCCGGTGCACGAGGCTGCAGCGATGCCCGAGAACCGCTTCGTCGGTGACGTCGCCCGCACGTACGACCGCACGGTTGCGGGGATGTTCGCGCCCGAGGTCCTCGAGCCGACGGTGGACTGCCTCGCGTCGTTGGCTGGTGGCGGTCCGGTGCTGGAGTTCGCGGTCGGAACCGGTCGGGTGGCGTTGCCGTTGGCCGCCCGTGGGATCGACGTGTCGGGCGTCGAGCTGTCGGCCGACATGCTCGCCGAGCTGCGTCGGGCACCGGGTGGCACCGCGATCCGCGCGGTCGAGGGCGAC
This sequence comes from Ilumatobacteraceae bacterium, assembly GCA_035529175.1. GTDB lineage: Bacteria > Actinomycetota > Acidimicrobiia > Acidimicrobiales > Ilumatobacteraceae > Sva-07. The sequence goes on along the minus strand of DATKXG010000088.1, from coordinate 5,563 downwards.
ATGGCGACGACTCGGATCGAGGGCGAGTTCTCGCTCGTGTACCTCGTGTTCAACACGATCACGAATCTGACGACCCAGGACGAGCAGGTCGCCTGCTTCGAGAACGCCGCTCGCCACTTGCTGCCCGGTGGGCGGTTCGTGATCGAGAACGGGGTGCCCGCTCTGCGTCGTCTGCCGCCGGGAGCGCCTGCGGTGCCGTTCGCCGTCCACGAGGACTACGTCGGCCTCGACGACTTCACCGATCGCACGCACCTGCAGATCTCCCGGTCGCGCCACTTCCGCCGTACCGCCGACGGCAGGTTCGAGGAGTTCACGGCACCGTTCCGCTACGTCTGGCCGTCCGAGCTCGACCTCATGGCGCGCATCGCCGGGTTGACGCTGGAGCACCGCTGGGCAGGGTGGGACCGCTCGCCCTTCACCGGCGACAGCCCGTCACACGTGAGCGTCTGGCGTCGACCGACAGAGTGACGGGTCGCGGCGCGATGTTCAGCTGGCCCGGCGTAGCGCACGCAGGCGGGCTCGGGCGCGTCGGGTCTGATGGGCGATCTCGATCGCATCGTCATGGGTGTCGTCGGCGGCTTCATCGGCTGCGTCGTCGTCGCTGTCGTCGGGGAAGGTGGGCGGTCGGGCGCCGACGGGCAGGATGATGCTGCCGTCGGGCCGGATCGTGTAGCTCTGGCCGTGGACGCAGCGTCGCCGGGTGAGCTTCTTGCGGTGTTTCTCGCGGTTGTGGTGGCCGCAGTCGACGCCGGCGTTGATCTGGTCGGTGGTGCCGAGATCGACCCATTCGGTGACGTGGTCGACCTCGCAGAAGTCCTCTGGCAGGTCGCACCCGGCGTGGTCGCAGCGTCGCACGAGCAGCTTGGCGGCCTCACGGGCCGGGCCGGTGAAGAGCCGCGCCTTGCGGCCCATGTCGATCACGACGCCCTGCGCGTCGACCACGACGCGGCGGATGTGGCCGGCGAGCGCGGCGCGCAGCACGTCGTGCGGATGCAGCGGAGTGCCGCCGGCGGTCTCGCAGCGCATGCGGGCGAAGGCGTCGGGGTCGGCGAGGAGGTCGGCGAGGAGATCGCCGGTGGCGTGCGCCGGCATCCCGGTGAACGGGTCGATCGGGTCGCCGGACAAGGTGGTGGTGGGTGCGAGGCCCGCATCCGCGAGCACCATCGCCCAGGTGCGCTGGTCGCACAGGAGGTTGACGAGCGGGTTCGGCGCTGCCGGTGCGTTGGCGTCGGTGTCGAGGTGGGCGTTGGCGCGGCGCAACATGTCGACGAAGGCGTCGTAGCTGCGCTGGCCGTGAGTGCGGGCGAGCGGCTTGCCGGAAGCGTCGTCGCCGTGCTCGGCGCGGCGGGCGGCGGCGTCGGTGCGGAACTCGTTCTCGCAGAACCGGCGGAAGATCGCTTGGAGCTCGTCGTTGACGAGCGGGTCGCCGCCGTTCGCGTCGAGGTGGAGTTCGCCGCCGACGGTGGTGACGTTCACGTTGCGTCCGGCGATCTGGGCGTCGCGGTCGCGGTGGGCGCCGTCGGTGTCGGCGAGCATCTCGAAGCGCTGCAGGGCGATGACGAAGTCGTCGTAGCAGTACCGCTCGGCGAGCTCGAGCAGCATCGCCGCGAAGTCGATGAGACGGTCACGCACCCGCGGGTTGCGGTACACGCGGGCGATCGCTGCTGCCTGGGCGACGCCGATGCGCCCGGTCTGGAGCGCCTCGGCCAGACCGGGGACGCCGTTGGCCGCGCTCGCGAGGCGGCGCCCGGCGGCGATGTCGGAGTTCGACGAGTTGCACGTGGCACGCAGGTACCCCTTCATCGTGCGGTGCCCGTCGGCCAAATACAGGCGACGTTGCTCGACGGTTGCCAACGTCAATGCCATCTCGGACTCGACCCGGCGCCGCAGCAACTCCAAGCCACGAACCCGCTCGTCGAGTTCGGTATCGGTGGCGTCGAACAACTCGTCGGCGACGTCGTCGACCGTGCGGTCGCCCCGCCCGATCGTGTCGCACAACGCCCCGAGATCCATACGACCATCATGACCAAGGGGTGTCACACAGTTGCGGGCGCACTCGTCCGAATCGGGTGGACGAGGCCGAGTTCGACCCAGGGTGCGACGTCGTCGATCACGCCGAGTTCGGTGAGGAACGTGGTCAGCTTCGCGAGCCCGTCGACGACGTTGGCGCGGTGGTGCGGGTTGCCCAGCGCGATCTCGGCGCCGTTGTCGATCCCCAGGTGGGTGAACACGTCCGGGTTGAGGCTGAGCGAGACGACATCGGCGACCAGCACGGCGGCCGCGCCTCGGACCGTCTGGCGTTCCTCGTCGTCGAGGGTCGGCCAGGTCTCGGCGAGGTAGGACTTGGCAAAACTGACGTGGCGGGCCTCCTCGAGTACGTGGAGCCGGGAGATCTGTCGGGCGACGGGATGGACCCGGTCGTCGCGCATCGCGGCGCGGTTGGCGAAGTCGAGGAGTTCCTCGATGGCCAGGATGAGGAGATACGACAGCAAACGTCCGCTGTGGGTGTCGTCGATGATCACGGGGCGGTCCGGACGGTAGCTCGGTGTTCCGGCACGGCGGATGTACTCGCCGAACATCGCCGAGTGGCGGCATTCGTCGGCCACCTCGATGAGCAGGTACCGGTGGGTGGGGTCGGTGACGTCGATCTCGGTGAGGTGACGCAGCACGATCTGCATGAGCGCGTTCTCGAACCAGATGCCGGCGGCGAACATCGCCGCGGTCTCGTGGCGGCTGTACTCGATCCGCTCCGTCTCGGTCATCTGTTCCCACGTCGCCGTGGCGTACAGGGCGAGCATCTCTGGCGGCAGGTGGTAGGCGGAGTCGTCGATCGGGATGTCCCACTCGATCTCCTGGAACGGATCGTGCGTGTGGCGCTGCGACGCGGCGATGAGCTGCTCGGCTCGGGCGGCGCTGCTCGTGCTGGTGCCGCGGGGGCTGACAGTTCGGAGGATCGTGCTGGCGTTGGGCATGGCAGGAGTCTGACGTTGACAGTGATCACTGACAACATACTGTGACAGTGATTACTGTCACAGTAGCGGTGGGCGTGGTTGAATGGAGCCGTGTCAGAGCCCTACACGTTGTCCGAACTCGCGGCGGCGAGCGGTGTGACGGAACGAACGATCCGCTTCTACCAATCCGAGGAGCTCCTGCGGCGACCTGCCAAGCGTGGCCGCGACGCCGTGTACGACGAGGAGCACCTCGAGCGTCTCGCGTTGGTCGGTGAGCTGCGCGACCGGGGGCTGACGCTGTCGACGATACGAGACCTCGTTGCGACCGACTCACCCGTTCGCACGGTGTCGGAGTGGCTGGGCGTCGACGCGACCCTCACGGCGCCGTGGTCCGACGAACGACCCCGCACGCTCACCCAGGACGAGCTCGTCGAGCTGGTCGCCGAGTACGGCCCGGTCAAGCCGGGGGTGATCGGGGACCTGCAGGCCGCCGGGTTCGTGAGGACCACCGCCGACGGGAGCTGGGTCGCCGACAGCCCGACGATGCTGCGCCACGCGCTGCAACTCCGCCAGGCCGGTGTCGACATCGAGGTCACCGCGCGGGTGCGCGATCTCCTCCGCCGCCGTCTCGCCAAGGCGGTCGACGACACCGTCAAGCTGCTCGTCGAGCGAACCGGCTCCGGGTTCGCCGGCGATGCCTCGCCGGAGGAGATCGAGGCAGCGGTGGGCGCGCTCCGCCCCGTCGCACGGGAGATGTCGGGCATCGTGCTCGCTCAGGAAGTCGAACGGGCCCTCACCGACCTCGTCGACTCGGGCCCGAAGCGCCTCAGCCGCTCACGGCGTCGGTGAGGCGCTGTTCCGAGGCGTCCGACGGTTCCCGTCAGCGCCGGGGCTGACACACTCGGCGCCATGACTCCATCGTCCTCGCGTCGTGGCACCGGTCGTGTGCTGGGCCTCATCTCGCTCGCCGTCGCGCTCGCGGCGTGCAGCGGTTCGTCCGACTCGGCGGCATCGCCGTCGTCGGTGGCGTCGGATGCCACGGCGCCCGATGCGACCCTCGCCGGCGACTCGACGGAGTCGACCTCAACGACCGAGGTCGTCGAGCTCGATCCCGCAACGTTCTTCGTGCAGCCGGGGACGGAACAGGTCACCGTGCTCGGCGCCGAGCCGGGCACCGAGCTGGCGCTGATCGACGGTGAGCCGGGGGGCGACACCGCCGGCGCGACCGTGGTGGCGAGCGACGTCGTCGACGAGCAGGGGTCGTTGCTGTTCCGAGCCGTCGTCCCCGGTGAGTACCGCCTCACCTCGGCGACCGAGGCGAGCGACGTGTTCGTCGTGGCCGACCGTACCGACGTGCCACCCGCCTCGCTGTACGAGGACCAGGAGCTGCTGCCCGCGGGCGGGTTCGGCTACATCACCACCCGCGACGGCACCACGCTGAGTGCCAACGTGGTGCTGCCCGGCCCGGCGGATCAGGGCCCGTATCCGACCGTGATCGAGTACAGCGGCTACGCGCCGAGCAACCCCGACGACACCACGTTCGCCGGCATCTACGGCGCGCTGGGGTTCGCCTACGTCGGGGTGAACATGCGCGGGAGCGGGTGCAGCGGCGGCTCGTTCGGTTACTTCGAGTACGTGCAGTCGCTCGACGGTTACGACGTCGTCGAGGCCGTCGCCGCCCAACCGTGGGTGGCGAACAACCGGGTCGGGATGGTCGGGATCTCCTATCCGGGGATCAGCCAGTTGTTCGTCGCTGCCACCCAGCCGCCGAGTCTGGCGGCGATCACGCCGCTCAGCGTGATCGACGACGTGTACGGCTCGACGCTGTATCCCGGTGGCCTGCTCAACACGGGCTTCGCCGTCAACTGGAGCGACGAACGCGCCGGCCAGGCCGAGCCGTACGGTCAGGCCTGGACGCGTGAGCGCGCCGACGCCGGCGACCAGATGTGCGCCGCCAACCAGTGGGTGCGCCTACAGAATCCCGACCAGTCGGCGGCCATCGCCGCCAACGAGTTCTACGACCCGGCAACGGGCGACGAGCTGGCGCCGCGGACGTTCGTCGACCGGATCGAGGTGCCCGTGTTCATCGCCGGCGCCTGGCAGGACGAGCAGACCGGCGGGCGCTTCGCCACGATGCTCGACCGGTTCACCGGCGCGCCCGACGTGTTCATCACGCTGATGAACGGGCTGCACACCGAGTCGCTCAGCCCCGGGGTGCTCCAGCGCTACATCGAGTTCCTCCAGTTGTACGTCTCGGAGCAGGTTCCCGACGTGGCGGCCGCCAACGTGATCGCGCCGATCCTCGTGCCCAGCGTGTTCGGCGTCGAGTCGACGACCACCTTCACCAACCGCTTCGACGCCATGACCTACGAGGAGGCGCTGGCAGCGTTCGAGGACGAACCCGCCGTGCGATTGCTGGTCGAGCAGGGCGGCTCGGCCGACGGTGTGCCGGGCGCACCCGTGGCGAACTTCACGGTCGAGCAGGACGCGTGGCCGATCCCCGGCGCCGTGGCCACCTCGTGGTACCTGGGCGATGGTGGCACGCTGGCCTCCGAGCCCCCTGCCTCGGCCGGGACCGACGACTACCTCGCCGAGCCTGACGCCATCGCCGC
>DATKXG010000087.1:0-7088 GCA_035529175.1 Ilumatobacteraceae bacterium | reverse complement strand
TGCGTGACCGTTCTGGAAGAACCCCCTGCCTCGACCACACCCGACAAGGGTGGCAACGAGGGCGGTGGTGGACTGGTGTTCATTGCCATGGCCGGCGTGCTGATCGCACTGGTGGCGACCGTGGTCATCATCGGTCTGATCGGTCTGCTGCGCGATGAGGACGACGGCGGCGGAGCCGGCGGCGACGGTGCAGCCGAAGCGACGACGCTCGGTGTCACCCTGTCGGAGTTCAAGATCGAAGGTGACCTCGAAGCGGCACCTGGCGACGTGTCGTTGCTGGTCACCAACAACGGCAGTCAGCAGCACAACCTCGTCGTCCGCGAAACGGGCGCCGAGACGCCGATGCTGAACGGTGGCGAGAACGCCACGCTCGGCCTGGGCTCGCTCGACGTGGGCACCTACGAGCTGTACTGCAGCGTCGCCGGCCACGCCGAGTCCGGCATGGTCGCTCCGCTGGCGATCACCAACACGCCGTTGCCGACCGGTGAGGCCGCCGCCGGTGGTACCCACGACCACACCTCACCAGACTTCGACGCGGATGAGATGGACGCGATCATGGTCAACTCGATGCTCGAGTTCCCGGCCGAGACCGAGGGCAAGGGCAACCAGATCCTCGAGCCCGAGATCCTGCCCGACGGCACGAAGCTGTTCAAGCTCGAGGCGTCGATCATCGACTGGGAGGTCGCCCCGGGCCAGATCGTCGAGGGCTGGGCGTACAACGGTCAGATCCCCGGCCCGCAGATGATCGTCGACGTCGGCGACAACGTGCAGGTCGAGCTGACCAACAACACGCCGATGGGCACCGACATCCACTGGCACGGAATTCGCACGCCGAACGACATGGACGGCGTGTCGCCGTTCACGCAGGATCCGATCAAGACCGGTGAGACGTTCACCTACGAGTTCCTCGCCGACCGCGCATCGATCGGTATGTACCACGCTCACCTCCACTCGCAGATCTCGGTGCCGAACGGCATGTTCGGTGCCTTCCGGATCGGCGACCGTCCGTATCCCCGTGGCGAGACGATCAGCGGTGTCACCATCGCCGAGGACTTCGAGCCCGACGTCGAGTTGCCGATGGTGCTCAACGACGCTGGCACGATCGGCCTCACGCTGAACGGCAAGAGCTTCCCCGGCACCGAGCCGCTGGTGCTCAACGAGGGCGACTGGGTTGCTGCCGACTACTACAACGAGGGGCTGACGGCGCATCCGATGCACCAGCACCAGTTCCCGCAGTTGGTGTACGCCAAGGACGGCATTGCGCTCGACTACCCGTACTGGGCCGACACGGTCAACGTCGCACCGGGCGAGCGCTACTCGGTGATCTACCAGGCCGTCGACCCCGGTGTCTGGGTCTGGCACTGCCACATCCTCACCCACGTCGAGCGTGACACCGGCATGTTCGGCATGGTCACGGCCCTCGTGGTCAACGAGGCCGAAGGCACCGTCGAGGAGCCTGCCGAGGACGAGGCCATCACCGAGGACGCCTCCGCCGAGGGCTGAGTTCACCCCCGACCGAAGCCGTCACCTCCAGCGAGTGTGCTGTGGTGGCGGCTTCGTCGCGTTCGGGAACACATGCGAGCGATCGAGCGTTGCACTCCGGCATGTCCGTCGATGTGCCCGCCGCCGCTGAGGATCTGCAGCGCCGATTCACGTCGGTCCGGTCGCGCACCGATCGTCTGGCGGCACCGCTGAGTGCCGAGGACCAGATGGTCCAGTCGATGCCCGACACCAGCCCGACCAAATGGCATCGGGCGCACACCACGTGGTTCTTCGCCGAGTTCGTGCTCGGTGCCGATGGCACCAGCGACCGGGTGTGGGACCGACCGGAGTATCGATTCCTCTACAACAGCTACTACGAGGCGGTCGGCGCCAGGCACCCCCGCCCCGAGCGAGGGCTCGTGACGCGCCCGTCGATCGACGAGGTGGCCGACTACCGGGCCCACGTCGATGCGGCGGTCGATCAGCTGCTTGCCGCGGGTGTCGGGCCCGAGCTCGAGGACATCCTCGTGCTCGGCACGCATCACGAGGAGCAGCACCAGGAGCTGCTGCTGCTCGACATCAAGCACGTGCTGTCGATGAACCCGGCCGTCGGGCCTGCCTACGCCGATGTGGTGGTCGCCGGTGCCGCCGATCCGGGACCCATGGGATGGGTCGAGTTCGGCGGTGGGGTCGTCGAGGTCGGCCGCGGCTGTAGCGACGCCGGCGCGGTCGCCCGGTTCGCATTCGACAACGAGGGCCCACGCCACGAGATCCGTCTGTACGACTACGCGCTCGCCGATCGGCTCGTCACCGCCGGCGAGTGGCTCGCGTTCATCGACGACGGCGGCTACCGACGTCCCGAGCTGTGGAAGTCGGACGGTTGGGCGCGGGTGCAGTCCGAGGGCTGGGATGCGCCGTTGTACTGGCGACGCCATCCCGACGACCCCGATCGCTGGTGGATCCACACCCTCAGTGGGCTGCGCGAGCTCGATCCTCACGAGCCGGTCGTCCACGTCTCGCACTACGAAGCCGACGCGTACGCGACGTGGTCCGGCGCCCGCCTGCCGACCGAGTTCGAGTGGGAGCACGCTGCAGCGCGACGCCCGATCGACGGCGTGTTCCTCGATGAGCAGGATCCGGCGTTCGCGTTTCACCCCCGGTCGGCCGGGCCGGTCACCGGTGATCTCCGACAGCTGTTCGGCGACTGCTGGGAGTGGACATCATCGGCGTACCAGCCCTATCCGGGGTTCCGAACCGCGGCTGGGGCGATCGGTGAGTACAACGGCAAGTTCATGTCCGGCCAGCAGGTGCTTCGGGGAGGTTCCGTCTACACCCCTCCTGGGCATGTTCGAGCCACGTACCGCAACTTCTTCCATCCCCACACGCGCTGGCATTCCGCCGGCGTCCGTCTCGCCAACGACCGTGCGAGCTGACCGAGACCATGATGAGTGAGCGCATCTCCACCTCCGCCGACCGCACTTCCACCGACCGCATCGAGCACCAGGAGGCCGACTACCTGGCGGAGCTGCGTCGTGCGCTGCAGTCGCGACCCCGAACGATCCCGCCGCGATGGTTGTACGACGACCGCGGGAGCGAGCTGTTCGACGAGATCACCCGGCTCGTCGAGTACTACCCGACGGAGGCCGAACGCGAGATTCTGGCGACGCACTCGGCCATGATCGCCGAGGCGTCCGGGGCCACCACCGTGATCGAACTCGGGTCGGGCACCAGCGACAAGACCCGCAGTCTCCTCGATGCCTTCGTCGCCCACGGCGAGATCGAACGGTTCGTGCCGCTCGACGTCAGCGAGGCGACCTTGCTGTACGCCGCCGGCGTGCTCGAGGAGCGCTATCCGGGTCTCGTCGTCGAGCCGGTGGTCGGCGACTTCACCCGGCATCTCGCCCGCCTTCCTCGCGGCGGTACCCGACTGGTGGCGTTCCTCGGTGGCACCATCGGGAACTTCTACTTCGAGGAGCGTCGTGCGTTCCTCGGCGCACTCGCCCACGTGCTCGAGCCGGGTGATTCGCTGTTGCTCGGTCTCGACCTCATCAAGCCGATCGACCGGATCCTGGCCGCCTATCACGACGACCAGGGCGTCACCGATGCGTTCATCCGCAATGCGTTGCACGTCATCAACCGCGACCTCCACGCCGACTTCGACGTCGGGAACTTCGAGTACGTGCCGTTGTGGGACGACCGCGAGCACCGGGTCGATATGCGTCTGCGGGCGTGCGAGCCCGAAGTGGCACACATCGGGGCGCTCGACCTCGACGTCCGCTTCGAGGCCGGAGAGGAACTGCGCGTCGAGATCTCGACCAAGTTCGATCCCGATGCGATCGCAGCCGAACTGGCCGACGCCGGCTTCACGGACACCGAGTTCTTCACCGACTCGGCCGGCGATTTCGCGCTCGCCCTCACCTGCCTGGCAGGCGAGCGCACCTGAGCGCACCAGGTCGTCGGTCCGGACCCGCGACGATGCGGTCCGAGCCGGAGCTCGGACCGCATCGGGTGTCGGGCCGTCGTTACTGATTCACCGGTGCGGTGAGCACGTAGATGTACGACCCGTTCGGACCGTTCTGACCCGTTCCTGTGATCCCTTCGAAGTCCCCGGTGCCGCCGGTCACGACGTCGAACCAATTCAGGCTCTCTGCGTCCCAGTCTGAGACCCTCTCGAACGTCATCGTGCCGCTTCCGAGGCCGTCGATCGTGCCGCTGAACTCCCAGCTGGCGCTCGCGAAGTCCCCGTACCCCCTCGCAAGGCCGCGACCACTGGCGCTGCCGACGAGCGAGCCCTCGAAGTTCTGGGTCTCGCTGAAGGCATTCGAATTGGGTGGAATGTTCTGCTCGACAATCGTCTCGGTCCCCGTCGCGGTCACGGTCATCAGTGATCCCTTGGGCGGCACGGTGATGTTCCAGGAGTAGGTGCCGGTGGTGCTGTCTCCGGGAGCCACTGGCTCAGGCTTGAAGACTGCGCTTCCGTACGCCCCTTCGAAATCGCCGGTCCCGCCGGTGATCGTGGCCGTGGCACTCACGAAATCTGACGATTCGACGATGACCCACTCATCGGAGTAGGTCAGCGTTCCCGACCCGAGACCTTCGATCGTGCCGGTGAAGACGAACTCACCGAAGCGGAGTTCTTGACCATTGACAAGGGTCATGTCCCACGTCTGCCACGTACCCGGAGCGGTACCGGCCATCGAGCCCTCGAACACCGTCGTTGCCTGCCACGCCTCGTCGCCGATCAGACCGGAACTGCTGGGCGAGGTCGTGCTGACAACATCCTCGGTGGAGAACGTGCCCGCCACGGTCCCTGGTTCGGTGGTCACGACGGGCGCTTCGACCTCCGCGGCGGTGGTCGGCTCCGGTGCGGGAACCACGACGGCCTCTGCGTCAGGATCGACCTCAGCGTCAGGTGCGGGTTCCGCAGGCAGCGTTGCCGTCGGCGTGTCGGCAGGGACGGTGTCGTCGTCGGAGCGGGTCGTGGCGAACACGAGACCCCCGACGAGGGCGAGTCCGGCGACCGCAGCAGCGGCCAGCATCCATCCTCGCTTGGGTGAATCGTTGCGGTCGGGACTGAGCATGATGACCTCCATGGTCGGTTGGTCGGTCTGCTCGTCGATCCGTGTTCGGATCGAGTCCCAGGCCGTCGATGATGGAGTCGAGCGGTCCGCGATCTGGTGCAGGTCTCGCGTCACGCGATCGGTGAAGCGGGTCATGAGTCCAGTTCCTCTCTCAGTGCCTTCAGCCCCCGGCGAAGATGCGACCGGACGGTCGCGCCGGGCATGTCGACGATCGATGCGATCTCCGACGCCCGGTATCCCCCGTAGTACTTGAGGACCACCACGATGCGCTGGTCCTCCGGCAGCTTGCCGAGCACGTCCCAGAGTTCCCCCGCGTCGCTGGCCAGGCTGGCGGGTGGTTCCGGTGGGTGCAGTGCGATCACCCTGCGCCGTCGGAGCACCGATCTGCATCGGCTGACGACGGCGCTGCGCAGGTAGGCGCCGGGCTTGCGGATCTCATCCAGCCGTCGAGCGACCTCGACGAAACTGTCCTGGACGAGATCCTCGGCTTCGGCGTTGCTGCCCACGAGGGTGTACGCGAGGCGAACCATGCCGGTGTACTCGGTCCGGTAGAGCCGGTCGAGAACCTCGGCATGCCCGATCACCTTGTGGGTGGTCTTCGAGATCGCCACTTCCTCCATCATCATCTACGGCGCACGAGGCGACCAGAGTGTTGCAAGGATCTCGAACTTTTCTCGTCACGACGGTTCCCGACCACCCTGACTGCGCGCGCGAGGCGGGTCGGCGGCCGTTTGCCCATGATGGTCACGCACGGTCCCGGAGGCTGACGGGCGCGGATCAGCGGGACCGGTGGTCGGTGCCCTCGCCGGCGGTGATGAACAGAGCAGTCGCGGTGGCGGCCACGTCGGCGGTGTGCCAGGTCCCGGGTGGGTTGATCGCATACTCACCGGCAGCGAGCGTGACCGTGTCGGTCGAGCCGTCGGTGTGCTCCTGGTGCAGCGTGATCTCACCGTCGGTGCAGAGCACGACCTCGGCGCCGACCGGGTGCCGCTCCCACATGTCCCACGACTCGGTGAACGTGTGCATCGTCACCAGACGTCCTTGGGGGCCGTCGTCGGCGTGGCGGGCGGAGTAGGCGCCGTACCACTCCATGCCACCGGTGAACTCGGGTTCGATCTCGGCGGTGGCGCCGACGCCGAGGTGGATCGGGTGCACGGTGATGTTCGTCGCAGACATGGCGCGAGTCTCGCGGACGGGGACGCTGCTGTCAGCGGGGGAGCGGTTCGGGCGTGCGACGGTCGATCGTTGTCCAGGCTGCGCCTGCCCGGACCGACGCGACGCCCTGGCCCACTGCGATCATCGAGCCGCCGTCGATCAGGACACCGCCGCACTCCGGCAGTCCCCACAGCAATGTGTCCGGCAGCGACCACCGACGCTCGGCGCCGGGCGACCAGTGGGGGATCGCGACGCCGGGAACGAGGTCGAGCCCGTCGGCAAGACCGGCTGAGCGATCGGGTGTGGCCGTGTGTGCGCACAGCACCATCGCGCCGGCCGACGCGCCGGAGATCGCAGTGCCCGCCGACCAGAGCGCGACCAGCCGCTCGGCGATCGTCGGCGAGCCGGCCGGGCGGGTGGTGAGGACGTCGAGAAGCCCACCGGGCGACCCGCCGGGGAGGACGATGAGCCCGGTGCCGTCGCCGAGCGCGGCGAGTGCCGCGGCGTGGTCGTCGCGAGGATCCGGAACCACCTCGACGGTGACGCCCAGACGGCGGTAGTGGGCGACGGTCCGCGCCGACGCTCCGGCGTAGTCGCTGCCCGGACGAGCCGCACCGGCGAGCACGACGACCGCTCCCGAGCAGCGCTCGAGCACGGCCCGGTCCATCTCGTCACATCGCGGTGTGAGTTCACGGCCGCCCTGCAGGCAGATCGCTCCGTTGCTGCGCCTCACGGTGCAGGGGTCCATCGGGCGGCGGTGAGCACGACGTCGCCGGCGGCCAACCACGACGAACGGACGCCGGTCGGGGCAGTGTCGGTGACCAGATCGAGTGGCGCTCCCGATGGTGGATCGACCGGGGCGCGATATTC
>DATKXG010000086.1:0-19737 GCA_035529175.1 Ilumatobacteraceae bacterium | reverse complement strand
CAACTCCAGGCCCTCGACCGCGGCGCCCACGTCGTCGTCGCCACGCCCGGCCGAGCGCTCGACCACATCGGGCGCGGATCGCTCGCGCTCGACGCGATCCAAACCGTGATCCTCGACGAAGCCGACGAGATGCTCGACATGGGTTTCACCGACGACATCGAGTCGATCCTCGAGAGCACCCCCGACGATCGCCAGACGGTGCTGTTCTCGGCGACGATGCCGAAGCGAATCATCTCGATCGCCAAGCGCTACCAGCGCAATCCGCAGCGCATCACCATCGGTCGACCCGACGCCGAACCTGGCGTGAAGGCGCTCGTGCGCCAAGTGGTGTACGTCGTGCAGCGTGCGCACAAGCCGTCGGCGCTGGGCCGAATCCTCGACATCGAGGCGCCCAAGTCGGCGCTGGTGTTCTGCCGCACCCGTACCGAGGTCGACCAATTGACCGTGACCATGAACGGGCGCGGCTACCGCGCCGAGGCGCTGCACGGCGGCATGGACCAGGCCCAGCGAGATCGCGTGATGTCTCGTCTACGCGACGGCACCGCGGAGTTGCTCGTCGCCACCGACGTCGCCGCACGCGGCCTCGACATCGACACGCTCACCCACGTCGTCAACTACGACGTGCCATCTGCAGCCGAGAGCTACGTGCACCGCATCGGTCGAGTCGGCCGCGCCGGTCGTGAGGGTGTGGCGATCACGCTCGCCGAGCCCCGTGAACGGCGAGGGCTGGAGAACATCGAGCGGCTGACCAAGCAGAAGTTCGACATCGCCAAGGTGCCGACGGTGGCCGACTTGCGCGAGCGCCAGATCGAGATGACGGTCGGGGCAATCCGCGAAGCGCTGACCTCGGTCGACCTCGAAGACTTCAACACGGTGCTGCATGCGCTGGCCGGCGAGGACAGCGACCGCAACATCGCGCTGGCCGCCATCAAGCTGGTGCACGAATCTCGTGGCGCGACGATCGACGAGCTCGAGATTCCTGATGCATCCGACCGGCTGCGAGGAAAGCCGAACGACGGCAAGAAGAAGTTCGACAAGAACAAGGGACGCAACGCCGGCGAGAAGGACCGCGGCAGCAAGGGCCAGAAGGGCGGGGGCGCCGGTACCGGTTTCGTGCACGTCAGCCTGGGCCGCAAGGCCGGAGTGCGTCCTGGCGACCTGGTGGGTGCCATCGCCAACGAGACCGGGCTCGTCGGTCGCGACATCGGCCCGATCCGCATCTCCGACGCCTACTCGGTCGTCGGCGTGCCCGAGGCGTCGGTCGAACACGTCATCGACACGATGCAGTCGACCACGATGCGCGGCAAGCGCGCTCGGGTCCGCCGCTTCGTCGAGTGACGCCCCCATCCCCCATTCCGTTTGCGTTGCGATTTGGGTGAGACGGGTCACGCGAAACGCAACACAAACGGCTGATTGGGACGTTCAGCGCTGGAAGTTCTCGAAGTAGCGGCTCGGTGTGGGGCCCCGTTGGCCCTGATACTTCGATCCGCTGGCCCCACTGCCGTACGGCTTGTCGGCGGGCGTCGTCATCTGCATGAAGCTCACCTGGCCGATCTTCATGCCCGGGTACAGGGTGATCGGCAGGCTGGCCACGTTGGCGAGTTCGAGCGTGATGTGACCGTCGAAGCCGGCATCGATGAAACCCGCCGTCGAGTGGATCAACAAGCCGAGGCGCCCCAGCGACGACTTGCCTTCGACTCGTCCGACGAGATCGTCGGGGACACCGATGCGCTCGAGGGTGGACCCCAGGACGAACTCGCCAGGATGCAGGATGAACGGCTCGTCGCTGTCGGGCGAGATCTCGATCAACTCGGTCAGGTCGACCATGTCCTGCTTCACGTCGATGACGCCTCGCGTGTGGTTGCGGAACACGCGGAACAGGTTGGAGATCCGAACGTCGATCGACGACGGCTGAATCAACGACTCGTCGAACGGATCGATCACGATCTGATCGGCGGCGAGCTGTTCACGAAGGGTGCGGTCGGACAGGATCACGGCCGCCCACGTTAGTGAACCCCCCGCAGTGAACCCCCCGCCCCCAGCCCGTTTGCGCACAGATTCGGGTGGGACGGGTCACCCGAAATGCAGCACAAACGTCGAGGGCTGGGCCGAGCGGACGGCTGTACTGTCGATGAGGTGTACGTGCCGCAGGTCAATGCCGTCGACGATCCGGGCACGGTGTAGGGCCTGCTGCGGTCGGTTGGCGTGGGCCACCTCGTCTCCGTCGGGGGTGAGGACGGGTTCGAATCGACCGTGCTGCCGTTCCTCGTCGACGACGAGCTCACCTGCATTCGGGCGCACGTCGCCCGAGCCAATTCCCATTGGCGCCAACTCGATGCGCGGTCGGTGCTGCTGATCGTTCCCGTCAGCGACGCCTACGTGTCGCCGAGTTGGTACCCGTCGGAGGCCGACGACCCGCGCGTCGTGCCGACGTGGAACTACGAGGTCGTACACGTCCACGCGAGCGTGAGCATCCGCGACGACCCCGATTTCGTCCGCCGAGTCGTCTCCGACCTCACCGATCGCAACGAAACGCTGCGCACAGAACTCACCATGGAACCTCCGGCGTGGGCCGTCGCCGACGCGCCGAGCGACTTCATCGACCGCCAGCTCCGCGCCATCGTCGGCATCGAATTGACGATCGATCGCGTCCTCGCGAAGCGCAAACTCAGCCAGAATCGGAGCAACGACGACCGCGACGGTGTCATCGCCGGGCTGCGCGACACACCGGCGAACCGCAACCAAGCGGTCGCCGACGCGATGACGACCTGAGTGCTCCCGGCACCTCGCAGGTGAGTTCCATCGCCCGACGGGATAGAACCTGGGGGGGCAAACCCCCCTCGAAAGGAACGTACAACATGGCAGCGACAGCACTGATGGTGTGGATCGACCAGGATCTCTGCACCGGCGACGGCATCTGTTCGGAGATCTGCCCCGATGTCTTCGTCAGTCGTGACGACGGACTGTGGGTCGTCAAGGAGGAAGCGTCGCACTTCGGTTCGAGCATCGTGTTCGACGGCGCCGACGGCGCCGGCCACGGGCCGGACATGGGTCGCGGCGTCGCCCGGATCCCCGACTCGCTGATCGATACCGCCGTCGATGCGGCCGAGGAGTGCCCCGGCGAATGCATCATGATCGAGGCCTACGACCAGGCTGCGATCGACGCTCGCGGCGCCTGACGTTCGGCGCCGAACACGGGCGCCCGCTAACCTGGGCGCCTCTTGCGGATGTAGTTCAATGGTAGAACATCAGCTTCCCAAGCTGAGAACGCGGGTTCGATTCCCGTCATCCGCTCTCGGTCAAATGCCCTGGTAAACGACGACTTCGGTCGGCACCCGGCCCGGCCCGCAGACCGCAACGGGTGATCACGCCGCCGCGTCGAGTTCGACGAGGCGGAACACACGGAGCGATGGCGAACCTGTGTCAGGCCCGGCCGGTACCCTGGCCGGGTGCGCATCGGGATCCTCACCCGCGAGTATCCGCCCGACGTCTACGGTGGCGCCGGCGTCCACGTCGACTTCCTCGTCCGTGAGCTGGTGCAGCTCGCCGACGTCGAGGTGCACTGCATGGGCGACCCCCGCCCGGGCGCCATCGCCCACTCCGAACACAACCCCCTGCTCGTCGACGCCAACGCTGCGCTGCGGACGCTGGCGGCAGACCTGGTCATGGCCGATCAGACAGCGGGTTGCGACATCGTCCACTCCCACACGTGGTACGCCAACATGGGCGGCCACTGGGCGAAGCTGCTCCACGACATTCCCCACGTCGTGACCTCGCACTCGCTCGAGCCCCACCGGCCGTGGAAGGCCGAACAGCTCGGGGGCGGTTACCGGGTGTCGTCGTGGGCCGAACGCACCGCCTACGAGGGCGCCGACGCGGTGATCGCCGTGAGCCACGGATCCAAGCGCGACGTCCTCTCGGCCTATCCGTCACTGGACGAGGCCAAGGTGCACGTCGTCCACAACGGGATCGACACCGACTTCTACCGGCCCGATCCCGAGACGGACGTCCTCGAACGGCTGGGTGTCGACCCCGAGCGTCCGTCAGCCGTCTTCGTCGGCCGCATCACGCGCCAGAAGGGCGTTCCCCACCTGCTGCGCGCGGCGCTCGATTTCGACGAGTCGGTCCAACTCGTGCTGCTGGCCGGCGCTGCCGACACACCTGAGCTCGCCGCCGAGACCGACGAACTCGTGGCCACCTTGCGCGCCGAACGCGACGGCGTCCACCTCGTGTCGGAGATGCTGCCGCGGGAGCAGGTGCGCCAGGTGCTCACACACGGCACCGTGTTCGTCTGCCCGTCGGTCTATGAACCGCTCGGCATCGTGAACCTCGAGGCGATGGCATGCGAGACGGCGGTCGTCGCGAGCGACGTCGGTGGGATCCCCGACGTCGTCGTCGACGGGGACACGGGCCGCCTCGTGCACTACGACGCCGGCGACCCGGACGCCTTCGAGGCGGGGCTCGCCGACGCGGTCAACGACGTCGTCCGCGCCCCCGACCGGGCGAGGGCGATGGGCGTTGCGGGGCGTCGCCGGGCGGTCGCCGACTTCGGTTGGGACGTCGCAGCCCAACGGACGATGGCGATCTACGAGTCACTCCTCGGCTGAGTGTTCGACCGCGATCGGATCTCGTCCAGTGGGCGTGAGCCGATCGAACCGCCGCCACCCGTCACTCGGTGACGGACCCGCTGTCGAACCTCTGTGCGAGTTCTCTGCTGATCTCGATGTGTCGAAGAAGAAAGGTGCGTTCGTCGAGCCGCTTCCGACGAAGCCAGCCCGTGACTTCGTCGTTGCACTTGCTCGCATTGCACGAGCCGCATGACGGCACGACGTTGTCAAGCGTGTATCGACCGCCACGCGACACCGCCAGCACACAGTCGCGCTGCAGCACCGAGGTCGACGTGCCGCAATATGCGCAGGCACCCCATGCCTCCTTCAAGGCCGTCCAGTGCTCGGCGGAGAGATCGTGCTCGACGCGGTCCATGCGACGCTTGCGCCGCTTCGCGGCCCTCGCCCGGCGCGTCCGATTCGTGGCCACGACCGCAGGGTACGTGTTCGGCGAACGGCAGAGGGTGGACATCGAGTGGAGCTGATCGGCATGGCGACGACCGACCCCCGGCCGCCGCGTCGCGCGCCTCCACGCCAGGCTCACCCGGCCTGCGAGTCCGCCCGACGGAGCACGAATCCGAACTCGGTCGCATCGGGCGCCGCCCGCGAGCCGTCGGATCCCAGGATCGCCCCCACACGAAGCCCAGCCTCCACCGCAAGATCGCGGAAGCCCGCCTGCGTGTGCCAGTGCAGGACCCACGGTCGCTCGACCACTTGGACCACGTCACCGTCGACCACCTCGTAGCGCAGCGTGCTGACCTGACGGCGGGGCTCGTCATCGCGATCGGTCGCTGTCGCCGAGACGCGCAGGATGCGGCCCGATTCGTCGATGTGTTGGCGGACGAATCCGAGATGGTGCTCGGGAACGGGTTCGGGGATGAACAACGGGATCAGGGCGGCTCCGGCCAGATCGAGATGAGCCCGGATCCGTTCGAGCGCACGACCCGCCGTTGCATCGTCCGCGATGAGGTTGAACGTCGGGCCGGCGAGGAAGACCGATCGGTACGTCCTGGCGAGATCCATCTCCTCGATCGGTACGTTCTGAACCGTCACGTCGACGACGATGCCCGTGTAGAAGTTGGCCGGTTCCAGTTCGCCCATGTACCCATCCTTGCCGTCGTGCGATCCGGTCGGCTTCAAGGGCGCCGGATCTGATAGGCCTGACGTCGAGCGGGTCAGGGGGACCCGCCGTTCCGGGAGGTCGTGCCCATGTCGTATCCCAAGCACGTCAATCACGAGCTCAGCCCGATGGCGTGCCCGGTCGACCTCGACAGTGTCGACCTCTTCGGCGACGGGGCCCAGGAGCACTGGTACGAGGCCTACGAGATCCTCCACCGTGACGCTCCCGTCCTGCGGATCGAGGGAGGTGGACTCACCCCAGGCACCGACGCATTCGTCCTCACCAAGCACGCCGACGTCTCGCTCGTGGTCCGCGACCCCGACCGGTTCCTCAGTCTGACCACGAAGCGGCTCGGGCAGCTCGCCGACCAAGGCCTCACGCCGGAGGACGCCTTCGCCACCCATCACAACCTGATGCAGGCGTCGATGCTGTCGCTTCGCCCGACGCAGCGGCTCTACAACCGGCACCGCAAGGAACTCACCGACCCGTGGGTGGGACCGGGAGCGCTCCGCCATCGCGAGATGATCACCCGCCACGCGAACGACCTGCTCGGCGCGTGGATCGACGACCCCGAGGTCGAGTTCATCAGCCAATTCGCCCGGCCGCTGCCACAGCGCGTGATGGCGAGCATCCTCGGCTTCCCGCAATCCGACATCCCGCAACTCGCAGAGTGGGGTGACGCCGTCGTCACCCCGTTCGTCCACGGCACCGGTCTCAAACACGAACTGACCCAGGAACAGACCGAGGAGATGATCGCCCGCCTCGACGGCTTCCAGGAGTACATCTACGACCACGTCACCGCGAAGCGCCGGGATCCGCAGGACGACATGGTCAGCTTCCTGTGCGACGTGCACTACGAGGCGCTCGACCGCAAGCTGACCGATCTGGAGATCGCCGGCATCGTCCATGCGATGATCATCGGCGGCCTCGAGACGACGCAGTACGCGCTCGAGGAGCAGGCGCAGTTGCTGTGCGAGAACCCGGGCACCTTCGAGGTCCTCCGCACCGATCGGACCAAGCTTCGATCATTCGTCGAGGAGTCGATGCGGATGCGCTCGCCCACCCACGGGCTGTCGACGCGGATCACCGCGCACGACGAGGTCTTCCAGGGCGTCGAGGTTCCGGCGGGCTCGCTGCTGCACCTGCGCTTCGGCGCTGCCAACGTCGACCCGGACGAGTTCGCGTGTCCGTTCGACCTCGACCTCGACCGCGAGGCGGTCAGCCGCCACGTCACGTTCTCGGCCGGACCGCGCGTCTGTCCGGGCGCCACACTCTCGCGCATCGAACAGCAGATCGCGTGGGGCGTGCTCCTCGACCGGCTCGAATCGATCGACTACGCCGACGACAACGACTGGCTGCACCAGCCCGGGATCATGCTCGGCACGCTCGAACTACACCTCCGCGTTCGTCGGGCCAACGAGCCGCTCTCGCTCGGCACGGGCCGACCCGCAACCTGAACCGAATCACACCACGGGTCAGACCCCAGGCGTGATCGCGTTGCCGTCGAGGCGGGCGTGCAAGCGTGAGCGCAACTCGTCGGGCGGCAGCTCGGCCCATGCCCGCCGCTGACGTTGGCGATACACGACGACGCCGGTGGCGCCGAGCACGGCGACGACGCCCGCGACACCGAGGAGCTTGGCCCACCTCACGATCACCTACGTTATGGCCTCGATGGCTGCCTCGATGACGCTTCGTGACGCAGTCGATCGCGCGGCAACCGGCGACGTGTGGCTCTTCCGCGGGCGATCGGTGGCGGATCGGGCGATCCGGCTGTTGACGAACAGCCCGGTCAACCACGTCGGCATGGTGCTCGCCATCGACGATCTGCCGCCGCTGATCTGGCACGCGGAGCTCGGCGCGAGCATGCCCAACGTGTGGACGGGCGAACGCGAGCGGGGCGCCCAGCTCCATCGCCTGGACCGCGCCGTGAGCGTGTGGACGAACCGCTACGGCCAACAGCCGTGGTTCCGCCAGATCGACATCGACGTCACCGACGACATGGAGAACGCCGCGCTGTCCGTCGTCGCCGAGTACAGCGGGCGAGGATTCCCGAGCACGAAGACACTGGCTCGACACTGGCTCGCCGGCCGCGTCCGCCGCCACGTGTCGCTGACCGATGTCTACTGCGCCGAGCTGGTGGCGGTCACCTACGAGCGGATGGGTCTGCTGGGAGCCGATCGTCCGCCGAACTGGTACGACCCGGGCACGTTCTGGAGCGGCGACCGTCTGCAGCTCGTCGGTGCCGAGCTCGGCCCCGAGATCCACGTCACCGACGTGCCGCCCGTCGACGACAGCTGGCGCGACGGCTGAGATACACCAGCTACAGGTTCGTCATGCCGCCGTCGACGCGGATGACCTGGCCGGTGACGTAGGACGCCCGGTCGGACGCGAGGAAGCAGGCGACGTCCGCGATCTCGTCCGCGGTTCCCCATCGCCCGAGTGGCACGCTCTTCACGAAGTTCTTCCGCACGGCGTCTTCGCCGAGCCGGTCGAACGTCGGCTCCCACATCTCGGTGTCGACGAGTCCGGGCGCCACCGCGTTCACACGTACCCCTTTCGACGCCCATTCGTTGGCGAGGTTCTTCGTCAGCGTGTTCAACCCGCCTTTCGACGCGGCGTACGCCCCCTGAGTGCCGCCCGCACCGGTGGCCGCAGTGGACGTGATGTTGACGATCGAGCCCTGCGAGGCGAAGAGCGGCTTGGCGAAGGCCGAACAGAGCATGAATGCCTGGCGGAGGTTGACGAACAGCGTCTCGTCGATCGCGTCGCCGGTCACCTTCGACGCCGGCTGATTCCGCTCGACCGCCGCGTTGTTGACCAGCACGTCGAGGCCACCGAAGGCATCGAGCACCGCCGTGGAGATCTGCTCGATCGCCGCGTGCTCGGACAGGTCGGCGGCGATCACCAACGGATCGTTGTTGAGCTCGGACGCGATCGCGGCGAGCCGGTCGGCACTTCGTGCCACCAGCGCAACTCGGGCGCCGCCCGCGTCCAGCTGTCGAGCGATCGCCTCGCCGATGCCACGACTCGCGCCGGTCACCACAGCTCGCTTGCCTGCGAAGTCGAACGACATCGCTCAGGTCCCCGCGAGTGCGGCGACGACCGGCGCGAACGCCTCGAACACGTCGGCCTGCACGGTGACGTACGACCCCTGCCACCGCTCGCGTTGCTCGACCAGCTCGTCGACGAGCTGCTCGACCGAACCGACCAGCGAGTGCGGGCTCGCCAGCAGCGTCGCTGCGTCCATGCCCATCGAACCGCCGAGCTTGTCGGCCACGGTGTCGCGGTCGTCGGTGACGACGGTGAAGAACTTGAGAATGCTGATCTCGATGTCGTCGAACCGATCACCGGCCGCTGCGCGTACCCAGCCGAGCTTCTCGTCGGTGGCGTCGGCCGACATCGACGAAATCGCCTCGGCACCGAACTTGCCCTCGCCGACGTTGGGGTTGACCCCGACGATGTCGGCCAACCGGGCTGCCGTCGACAGCACTCGCCTGGAGCCGCCACCGACGACGATGGGTGGGCCTCCGGCCTGCACGGGCTTGGGCCGGCCCTTCATCTCGGTGATCGTGTAGTGCTCTCCCTCGAACGAGAAGGCCTCCTCGCCCCAAAGGCCCCGCAGCACCGCGATCGCTTCGATCATGCGGTCGATGCGCACACCGGCGCGATCCTGCGTGATGCCCGTCCAGGTGTAGTCGTTGGTCATCCAGCCGGCGCCGACGCCGACCTCGAGTCGTCCGTCGCTGAGCAGGTCGAGCGTGGCGGCCTCCTTGGCCAGGACGGCCGGATGCCGGAAGTCGTTCGCGAACACCAGCGACCCGACACGGAGTGTGTCGGTCACCGCCGCGGCCGTCGACAGCGCCGCGATCGGCGAGAGTTGATCGCCGAAGTGGTCGGGCATCACGAGCGTGGAGTACCCGAGCGCCTCGGCCTTCTTCGCGGTCTCCGTCCACTCGGACGACGAACGGGCCTTCGATGCCAGGACACCGAAGCGAAAGGGGCGTGGATGGCTCATTCGGCGAGCCTGCCACATCGTCGACCGGCCGCTTGGGTCGTGCCGAACGCGCTCCGGCCCGCTGCCGAGTGACCCGACGGGCGACACTCTCGACATGACCGAACAGCCCAACGGAATGGTGACCGGTAAGACCGCGATCGTGACCGGAGGGGCCAGCGGGCTGGGTGAGGCCACCTGCCGGCTCCTCGTCCGGGAGGGCGCCCGGGTGGTGGTGGCCGACATCCAGGACGCCAAGGGAGAACGCGTCGCAGCGGAGCTCGGCGACGCGGCGGTCTACCGGCACGTCGACGTGACATCGGAGGAGGCGATCCGGTCCGTCGTCGACGAGACCGTCGAACGGTGGGGTCGACTCGACTGCATGTTCAACAACGCGGGCATCGTCGGGTCGGTCGGCCCGATCGACGAGACGCCGCTCGACGAGTGGCAGTTCTCGATCGACGTCCTCCTCAAGTCGGTGTTCCTCGGCTCGAAGCACGCGGCTCGTGTGATGAAGCCGCAGGGGTTCGGCGTGATCCTGTCGACCAGTTCGGTGGCGGGCATCCAGGGCGGGCTGGGCCCTCACGCCTACAACATGGCCAAGACGGCGATCGTCGGCTTCACCAAGAACCTCGCCGCCGAACTCGGGCCGTTCGGGGTACGCGCCAATGCGATCGCTCCGGGCAAGCACAACACCCCGATGAACGCCGACGTGTTGTTCGGCGACCCCGAGGCCCTCGAACGATCGCTGGAGTACTTCGCCACGAAGGCGACGCCGTTGAAGGGGCGCCCGGGTCTTGCCGACGACATTGCCGAGGCCGCCGTGTGGCTCATGTCGGATCGGGCAGGGTTCGTCAGCGGGCACACGTTGGTGGTCGACGGCGGCCTGACCACCGGATCGGTGGAGGGAGCCTCGCCGGGCAGGGGCAGGTTCGCGACCCACGGGCCGATGCTGCGCGAGGGCGGCCGTCGAGGCCTCTGACCCGTCACCGCGACAGCGACGTCACCGGAGCAGATCCGTGACCAGGCGACCGTCCTTCATCACGCCGACGATCCGCTCTTCGTATTGCAGCACCGTGATGTCGCGTGTCGGGTCGCCGTCGACGATCACGAGATCGGCCGTGGTGCCGGCCTCCAGCGTGCCGAGCATCCCGGTCGGGTCCATGGCCAGCCCACCGTCACGGGTCGCGCACAGCAACGCTTCGCCCGGTGACATCCCGAACAGGTCGACGAAGTACTCGAGGTCCTTCGCGTTGGTGCCGTGCGGTGTGATCGACAGTCCGTAATCGCCGCCGATCAGCAGGCGGACACCGACCTCGCGCAGCCGCTTCACCGCACTGATCGTCTCGTCGAGTTCGCGCTGGTACCCGCGTGCCTCCATCATCGCCCGGCTCAGGCCGATCTCGTGACCGCGTTCGAGCAGCTGGATCTCCCAGGCGATCCCGGGACCGACGAACAGGCGATCGCGTGCGCCCGCGAGCATCTCGACCGCCTCGTCGTCGAGGAAGTTCGCATGACCGATGAAGTCGACCCCGTGACGCACGGCCTGCTTGACCGCCGACGCCGATCGGGCGTGACAGGCGACGCGCAGGTTGCGGAGGTGGGCCTCGTCGCACGCCGCCGCCACCTCGTCGTCGGTGTAGCTGAGTACGCCAGGACGTGCATGGGCCGACAGCTCCTCGCCATCGAGAAAGATCTTCACGACGTCCGCACCGGCCTTGGCGACCTCACGCACCGCGGCGCGCACCGCCCACGGTCCGTCGGCGATCCGCTTGCGACCCTCGCTGCCGGGCTCCTTTGCGTCGGCGTTGCTCCCCGTCGACCCGACGTCGCGCTCCGACGCCAACAGCCGCGGGCCGGGGACACGGCCGGTGTTGATCGCGCTGCGAAGATGCACGTCGATGCCCTGCGCCGACCCGAAACTGATGGCCGACGTGAAGCCGAAACGCAGCAGGGTGCGTGCGTTGTCGACCGCGTCGAGCATGGCGATGGGCACCGGCTGACGGTCGAGCTGACTGGGGTGGGCGTTCGAGTACGACAGGTGCACGTGCGACTCGGTCATCCCCGGCATCACGAACCTGCCACCGAGGTCGATCCGTTCGGCGTCTTCCACCGTCGGCGCCACGGCCATCGGGCCAGACCACTCGATCCGGTCGCCGTCGATCAGCACGCCCGCGTCGTCGAGCACGGTCTCGTCGACCGCGGCGAATACTCGTGCATTGGTGAACAGGATCCGGCTCATGCGGTTTCCCCCAGTCGAAGGAGTCGGTGGGCATTGGGTGTCAGCGAGGCGTCGAAGTCGTCGGTGGCGTCCGGCGTGTCCCATCCACCGAAGTTGGTGCCGTAGACCATGCGATCGACACCGACGGTTGCGGCGACGAGGTCGCGGGCGGCGCCCGGTTCGAGGTGCGAGTCGAACCACAGCCGGCTCAAGGCCGCGGCGAAGTCGGACTCGCGGCCCTGGAAGTTCGCCATCGAGTCGAACCGCTGCGCGAGGAAGGCAACGGCGCCGCCGCCGTGCGAGAGGCACACGTCGAGTGCGGGGTGCCGGTCGAGGACACCGCCGAGCACGAACGTCGCCGCGGCCAACGTCTCTTCGTACGTGTAGCCCACGATGAGGTCGAGACCGAACCGTCGGAGCCGCCCGTCCGGGGCCGGGCCGCGGCCGTCGTTGGTGACGCCGTGCACGAACAGCGGCACGTCGAGTTCGACGATCCGGCGGTAGACGTCGTCGAGGCGGGGATCGTCGAACGCGAGCCCGTACTCGGTGCCGACGTAGCCGGCGACCAGGCCGAGTTCGCCGATCGCCCGCTCGAGTTCGACGATCGCCGCGTCGGGATCCTGGAGCGGGAGCTGCGCCGATCCGAGCAGTCGATCGGGATGCTCGGCAACGAGCGCGGCCATCGCATCGTTGGTGGCCCGGGCGAAGTCGATCGCCGGGCCGGGCTCGACACCGCCGAAGAAGGTCAACGGGTTCGGCGACAGCATCTGGCGATCGATTCCCACCCGGTCCATCTCGACGAGTCGGCGCTCGACATCCATGAACACGCTGCCGCGATACGGGATCGGCTTCATCGTGTAGTCGCCCACACGGAAGAATTCGCGACCCTCGGCGTCGGTGCCGTGGGTGGGCCCGTAGACCCCCGCCGTGCCGAAGGCGTCGGCCAGCACGACGTGTGCGTGCAGATCGACGACGCCTCCCACGGTCAGTTCCCGGCGTCGGCGACCGCGTCGAACCGGAACCGCCCGTCCTCGTACACCGGCCCGCGATCATCGGCTGCCCACAGCCGGTTCTCGGACTTGACGAATCCGCCACAGTGGTGGAGCACGTCGACCATCGCTGCGTAGTTCGGGTGGTCGAAGTGCTTCGCGAGATTCTCGGGGTCGGTCCACAACTCGTACACCTGCACGTGCGTGGGCTCGACCGGATCCGCACCGAAGCAATACGCGAGACAGCCCGGCTCGTCGTCGCGGGTGGCCTTCTGCACCGGCGCGGTCAACGCGACGGCGCGGTCGCGATCGGCTTGCGTCTCGAACGACAGCGTGGCGGTGACGATGACCATGGAACTCCCCTCCCCGGCCCGATGCGGACCCGCTGCGACCGTACCCGCGCGTCGGCGGTTCAGTACGAGCGGGGAAGGCCGAGCACCTGCTGCGCGATGAAGTTGCAGGTCATCTCCTGGCTCACCGGTGCGAGGCGTTGCAGCCGTGCCTCTCGCCAATACCGCTCGACGTGGTACTCCGACGCGTAGCCGAGACCACCGTGGGTCTGGATCGCCTGGTCGGCCGCGAAGAAACTCGACTCGGCGGCGAGGTACTTCGCCGTGTTGGCCTGCTCGCCGCACTCGAGACCCTGGTCGTAGCGCCACGCGGCGTCGCGCCATGTCAACCCGGCTGCGTTCAGCTGCATGTGGGCCTGGGCCAGCGGGTGAGCGATCGCCTGATTGGCGCCGATCGGGCGATCGAAGACGATCCGCTCCTTCGCATAACCGACCGCCCGACGTAGCGCTGCCTCGCCGATGCCGCAGGCCATGGCCGCCAGCAGGATCCGCTCGGGGTTGAGGCCATGCAGGATCTGTTGGAACCCTCGACCTCGTTCGCCGACCAGCCGCCATCCCTCGACCGGGAGGTCGTCGTAGGCGACCTCGCACGACGCGACGGCGTTGCGGCCGAGTTTCGGAATGGGCGCGATGTCGCAGAACTCGGGATCGAGATCGACCAGGAACAGGCTGAGCCCGTCGAAGCGGCGCCGGGGATCCTCCGGGTTCGCGTCGTCGGTGCGCGCGAGCAGCATGCACACCTCTGACTCGAGCGCCTTCGACGTCCAGATCTTGCGCCCCCGAACGATGAATCCGCCGTTGCCGTCGTCGATCGCGCGGGTGCTGATGCGCGACGTGTCGGTGCCGGCGTCGGGTTCGGTCACGCCGAACGCGATGTGCAGATCGCCGACCGCCGCCCGGGGCAGGAACGTCTCCTTCAGCCGTTCGCTACCGAACTTGACCACCGGGTTCAGGCCGAACATCGTGAGATGCAGCGCCGACGACCCGTTCATCGCCGCGCCCGACGCGGCGACCCGGTTGAGCACGATCGCACACTCGGTGATGCCGCGTCCTCCACCGCCGTACTCCTCCGGGATGGCGACACCGAGCCAGCCTCCCTCGGCCATCGCCGCGTAGAACGCCCACGGGAACTCGTGGCGCTGATCTCGCTCGGCCCAGTACGAGTCGTCGAAGTCAGCACACACCTGATCGACCGCATCGGCGATCGCAACGTGGTCGTCGTCGGGCGAGAAGTCCATGCCGGTCAGTCTCGCGGACGCCGATCCTCGGGAACCCCCTGCGAAGTGGCCGCGACCGGCAGCGCCCCGCTCGACCCGCTGAGCATCACGGCGGCAGTCGGTCGAGCAGCCACGACGGTCCGACGACCTCGGCGTCGACTGCGCGGACCCGCCCGGCCAGTTCCCGATCTGCCGTGACCACGACTGCCCCCTGGTGACGCCCGGCGAGGACGGCGACCGTGTCGTCACCCTCGCCGGGCGCGTGCACCACCTCGACGCCATCAGCGACCGCCTCGTCGGCTCCCTCCCGTGACCGCCCCTCGAGCACGACGATCACCGGCGAGTCCAGCCGTCCGTCGGTCACCGCCTCGCGGATCCGTGCCGTGAAGTCGCGCGCCGCCGCGGGCCGATCGCGCCACCACCCGGTCGGGCGGGATCCGATCACGTTGGCGGCGTCGATCACGAGCACCTGGCCAGCATCGCGCCGGGTTCGGCAGACTGTGCATCGTGATCACCGTCGTCGACTACGACCCCGCGTGGCCACGCGCCTTCGACGAGCTGCGGCGTCGGTACGAGATGGCGCTGGGGGGCGTCGTGATCGTCGCGATCGAACACGTGGGGAGCACGTCGGTGCCGGCGCTGGCAGCAAAGCCGGTGATCGACGTCGACATCGTCGTCGCCCGCGAGCATGTGACCGACGCCATCGCCGCCATGGAACTCGCCGGGTTCCGATCGCTCGGCGAACTCGGCATCCCCGACCGATGGGCGCTCGATGCGCCGACTGGGCTGCCTCGTACCAACACCTACGTCGTCGTCGACGGCAGTCTCGCGGTGCGGAACCACCTCGGCGTGCGTGCGGTGCTACGAGGCGACAGCGCGCTCCGCGACGAGTACGCCTCGCTGAAGCGTTCGATCGCGGCGCAGGTGGACGACATCGACGAGTACGTCGAGGCGAAGACGACGTTCCTCTCCACCGTGCTCGAACGGGCCGGACTCACCCCCGAGGAGCGCCGGCTCATCGAGGAAGCCAACCGCGCCCGCTGACCAGCGCGACGACCTCACCGCTTCTCGGGTCGGTCGAGGTCGACCACGCTCGACGGTGACACATATGGTGAACGGCCAGGCCAGCAAGTCGAGCAACCAAGTCGAGCGACCAAGTCGAGCAACCGAGTCGAGCAACCGAGGACAACTCCATGCGCGTGCACAGTGATCTCTACATCGGCGGTACGTGGGTACCGACGACCTCCACCGACGTCATCGAGGTCGTCAACCCAGCGACGGAGCAGGTGATCGCCACCGTCCCTGCCGCGTCGACCGACGACGCCGACGCGGCCGTGCTCTCAGCGCGGGCGGCGTTCCCGTCGTGGTCACAGCTCCCGATCGGCGAACGAGTCGACTACGTCGAGCGCATCGCCGCGGCGATGGCGGAACGGGCCGAGGAGATCGCGGCGACGGTTTCGGCGGAGCAGGGCATGCCGATGCCCAACGCACGACGAGTGCAGGCCGGCCTGCCGATCACCGTGATGCAGAGCTACGTCGCCATCGGACGCGAGTTCGCCAATGCCGAGCCGGAGCGGATCGGGCACTCGATCGTGGTCGAGGAGCCCATCGGCGTGTGCACGTTCATCACCCCGTGGAACTACCCGCTGCACCAGATCGTCGGCAAGGTCGCACCCGCGCTCGTGGCCGGCTGCACGATGGTGCTCAAGCCGAGTTCGGAGACCCCGCTGAACGCGTTCGTCCTCGCCGAGATCATCGCCAGCGTCGGGCTCCCGGCTGGCGTTTTCAACCTCGTCACCGGTGCCGGGCGCACCGTCGGCGAGGCACTGTGTGTCCACCCCGACGTCGACATGATCTCGATCACCGGTTCGACCGAGGCCGGCGCCCGCATCGCCGAGCTGGGCGCCCCGTCGATCAAGCGCATCTGTCAGGAGCTCGGTGGCAAGTCGGCGAACGTGATCCTCGAGGGTGCAGACCTGTCCAAGGCCGTCCCGGCGGGCATCACCGGCATGATGCTCAACTGCGGCCAGACGTGCACGGCGCTCACCCGCATGATCGTCCCGCGCTCGCGGCAGGACGAGGTGGTCGACCTCGCCGTCGCCGCCCTCGGCTCGCTCGCGATGGGAGACCCCGGCAGCGACGACAACTTCCTCGGCCCGCTCGTCTCGGCCTCCCAGAAGCACACCGTCCAGGAGTACATCCGGCTCGGGATCGAGGAAGGGGCACGAGTGGTCGCCGGCGGCCCCGAGGACCCGGACGGCTACGACGTCGGGTACTACGTCCAGCCGACGATCTTCGCCGACGTCGACAACTCGATGCGGATCGCCCAGGAGGAGATCTTCGGACCCGTGCTGTGCATCATCCCCGTCGACGGCGACGACGAAGCGATCGCCGTCGCCAATGACTCACCGTACGGACTGTCGGGCGCGGTCTGGGCCGACACCGACGACCACGCCGTCGCCGTGGCCCGGCGGCTGCAGACCGGCCAGGTCATGGTCAACGGCGGCCGGTTCAACCCCCTCGCACCGTTCGGCGGCTACAAGACGTCGGGCAACGGACGCGAACTCGGGCGCGCGGGTCTCGACGAGTTTCTCGAGACGAAGGCGATCCAGCTGCCGGTCTGAACCATCGGCGTCGCCCGAGGCTGCCGTCGGGAACGAAATGAATTAACCTCTCGATCAATAACCGGGCTCCGACCCGGCCGGGGAAACGGGGACCACCGACATGGCCATCATCACCAACGACACGAGCGACCAGCTGTCGACCCACGAGCTGAGCCCGCTCGAGCGGGTCGCATCACTCGAGGACGTCATCCGGCGGGGCGGGGACGAAGCCCAGGAACTCCGACGATGTCCATCGTTCGTCATCGACGCCCTGGTCGACGCCGGCCTGTTCCGGTTCACGATCCCGCGCGAGCTCGGCGGCGAGGACGCCTCGGTCGGTCAGACGATCGAAGTGCTCGAGGCGATCTCTGCGATCGACGCATCGGTCGGCTGGAATGTGATGCTCGGCTCGGAGATCAACGCGATGGCCGCCGGCGGCATGGCCAAGGAGCTGGCCGAGGAGGTCTACCTCGCCAACCCCGGGGTGATCATGTGCGGTGGTGGCGGGCCCGGCACCACCCCGTCGCGGGCGGTGGAACAACCCGACGGGAGCTATCGGATCTGGGGGCACACGACCTTCATCAGCGGGTGCCACAACGCCACCTGGTGCTTCATGGTCGCCCCCGTGTTCGACGGCGACGAGGTCAGGCTCACCGACGGAGTACCGACCGTCAAGCTCTGGATGCTGCATCGCGACGAGTGGGAAATCCTCGACACCTGGGACGTCGCCGGCCTGCGCGGATCCGGGAGCCACGACGTGGTCACCGAAGGCGGCCTCGTTCCCGAGCGGTTCGCGGGGGTCGACCTCGTCACGGTGCCGGCGCTGTACGAGAACCCGGTGTACCGCATCCCGGTGCCGCTGAGGCTCGCCTACAACAAGGCCGCCGTGGCGATCGGCATCGCACGTGGTGCGCTCGACGAGTTCGCCGTGCTCGCGAACGCCAAGACGCCGATGCTGTCGAGCACGCCACTGCGCGACCGCCCCGTCGCGCAGTACCGGATGGGTGAAGGCGAGGCCAACCTGCGCGCCGCACGCGCCTTCCTCTTCGAGGCAATGGGGCAGGTCGAAGACGAGCTCTGGGCGGGCCGCGAGGCACCCTCGGCGGAACGCACGCAGATCGCCCGGCTCGCCTGCACCCACGCGGCCAACGCCTCGATGCAGGTCGTCGACTCGATCCACAACGCCGCGGGCACGTCGGCGATGCGGATGGACAACCCGCTCGAACGCAAGCTGCGCGACGCACATGGCGCCGCGACCCACCGTTGGGTCGCGCACCCGTTGTACGCCGAGCTCGGCAAGATCTTCCTCGGCCACGAGGCGCCGGCCGAGTTCGCCGGCACCGGCGGGCCGGCACCCGCTCCCGGCCGCTGAACGTGAGCCACGCGCCGTGACCGGGCTGACCGAGACGGAACTCGGGGCGCTGGTCGGCCACCGCTTCACCGGGGGCCGCTACCGGATCGAGCACTGGGAGAACTGGCTGCTCACCGACTGCACCGGTCGCGACCCGCTGCCCGACGGCCTCGTCCATCCGATCGTGCTGTTCCACGTCCCGATCCTCGGAGTCGGCACCTCGATCACCGAGCTGTTCGAGTTGGGTGGTGTCTCCGGGCCCGGTTCGGTCGGCCTCGAGGGCTACGACTGGGAGTACTTCGGGCCGCTGCACGAAGACGTCGAGTACCGGATGGAGGGCGGCATCGTGAGCGTCGAGCGGATCACCGACGACGCCGGACGAACCGTCGATCGGATGGCCTTCGAGATCACGCTGTTCGACGAGGCCGACCGGATGGCCGCTCGGATCACGAACCGCTGGGTGCTGCGGCGATGAGCGGGCCGGCAGCGGTGAGCGTGGGCGACGAGATCCCTCCCTGGACGATGCCGGCCGTCGACCCGGCGCGGATGCGCACGATGGCGGCGATCCTGCGCGATCCGTACTCCGTGCACTGGGATCGCGACGCCAATGCCGCCCTCGGCCTCCCGGGTCGCGTCATCAACCAGGGTCCGCTGAACCTGGGCTACATCGTCAACATGCTGCTCGCCTGGGCAGGTCCGTCGTGCGTCCGACGGCTGACCGTGTCGTTCGGACGCCCGGTGCTCGACGGTGACAGCGTGACCGCCCGCGGACGCGTCACCGCGGTGGCCGAGGTCGACGGCGAACGACACGCCACCTGCGAGGTGTGGCTCGATCGCGACGGCGAACACGTCGTGACCGGCACCGCCGTCGTGGCCATCTCTACCCCCCAACCCTGACCCATCCCCACCCCAACCCAACCCGAAAATTCGGAGCCAACGTTGCGCTGAGCGCACGTTTCGCTCCGAATTTCGGTCTTGGGTCGACCATCTCGGGGTGTGACCGGACCTTGTCGGGGATTAGTCGGACGACTAGGTTCCGGCGAAGCGAACGAGGGGGAGCACGATGACGTACGGGTCCGATCATGTGGAGATGCCACCAGTCGAGAACTGGGTGACCGACTGGGACTGGCTCGACGACCAGTGGGGTGAGAACGCGATCGAGATCTGGAACTCGGTGCGCGAGCAGTGCCCCGTCGCGACCACCGAACGATACGGCCGCGCGTTCATGCCGGTCACGATGGAGGCCGTCGCCGCCGTGGCGAACGACACCGAGCACTTCTCCTCGATC
>DATKXG010000085.1:0-6708 GCA_035529175.1 Ilumatobacteraceae bacterium | reverse complement strand
GTGCCGTTCGAGAAGCCGATCGCCCGCACCCGCGACACGATCGAGATCTGCCGCAAGGTGTGGAGCGGCGACAAGGTCGAGTACCAGGGCGCCGCGTACCAGTTGCCTCTCGCCGAGGGCGGCACCGGGCTCGGCAAGCCGATCAAGTTCATGAACCGCCCGCCGGCGAAGGACATCCCGATCGCCCTGGCCACGATCGGGCCCAAGAACGTCGAGCTCACCGCCGAGATCGCCGACATCTGGCAGACGATCCACTTCGTCCCCGACCGCTTCCAGCAGGTGTGGGGCGACGCGCTCGCCGCCGGCACCGCCAAGCGCGACCCGAACAAGGCGCCGCTCGAGATCATCGCCGGCGGCACCGTGGCGCTCGGCTCCGGCTCGCACGTCGACGAGGCACGCGAGGCGGCTCGCGGACTGATCGGCTTCTACGTCGGGGGCATGGGCGCGAAATCGAAGAACTTCTACAACGACCTGTTCGTGCGCTACGGCTGGGAGAAGGAAGCAGCGGAGATCCAGGACCTTTTCCTGTCCGGCAAGCGTGGCGAGGCGATCGCCGCGGTGCCCGACGAGTACATCGACCTCTCTGCCCTGATCGGCGACGAGGGCCACGTGCGCGAGCGCATCCAGGTGTTCAAGGACGTCGGCGTCACCTACCTCAACGTCAACCCGCACGGCCCCGACCCGCTGGAGACGATCGAGAAGATCAAGTCCTGGGCCGAGTGAACGGTCACACCGTGCCGGGTCAAACGTGACAGTATACGAACGTATGTTCGTATACTGTTGGGCATGGTGTCGTCGCAACGGCTCGCCGCCCGCCAGGGGTCACTCTTCGGTGCACTCGAGCCCCGCGTCGACGCAACATTCCGGAGCGTTGAGCGCATCGCCCTCGACGAGCGCTCGTGGATCGACCTCGCCCGGGGATGGCTGATCGGCGCCGATTCGGTGTTCGACGAACTCCTCGATGTCGTTCCGTTGCGCCAGCGCACGAACGTCAAGATGTACGACCGCTTCGTCGACGAACCGCGGATGTCGGCGTGGTGGCACGTCGATGGCGGGCAGCCCGAGCCGCTTGCGATCCTGTCCGAGATGCGAGAGCTGTTGTCGCACCGGTACGCCGAAGCGTTCGACTCGATCGGATTCAACCTGTACCGGGACGGCCGCGACTCGGTTGCCTGGCACGGCGATCGTCACCGTCACGTCGTGGTCGACCCGATCGTCGCCATCGTCAGCGTGGGATCGCCGCGCCCGCTGCGCCTGCGGCCGCGTGGAGGCGGCACGTCGCGGAGTTGGGATCTCGGTGAGGGGGATCTGTTCGTGATGGGTGGAGCTTGCCAGCACGACTGGGAACACACGGTGCCGAAGGTGCGCCGCGCCGGACCGCGCCTCAGCATCACGTTCCGGGACGTGTGAACTGTCACACCGTGCCGGGTCAAACGTGACAGTTCACCGCTCTCGGCCGAGCATGACGCAGGACGTCGCCAGATGTGCTTGACTTCGTCGATGAGCGACATGGAGAACACCGGTGAAATCGACATGACCATCGAGACCGAGGTCGTCGACCTCGACGGTGACGGCGTCGCCGACATGGTGATCGAGACCACCACCACGGTCATCGACGTCGACGGTGACGGCGTTGCCGACATCGTGCAGGAGACGACGATCACCGCGGTCGACCTCGACGGCGACGGCGAGGCGGACATCGTCGACGAGACAACGATCACCGCGGTCGACCTCGACGGCGACGGCGAGTTCTCCGAGGACGAGATCGAGATCGAGGAGACCACGGCGATCCGCGAGGACCTGCTCGACGAAGGCTGACGCCGGCATCGGCCCGCCGGCCGTTGCTCAGAAGAACTGATCGATGAGGATCGGGTTGCCGTCCGGGTCGATCAACGTGATCGACCCAGCCCCGGCCGACCCGGGCTCGATCGCAGCGTCGACCGCCAGCCTCGCGGCGTCGAGCTCGCGCTGGATGTCGCGGACGTCGGTGAAGTTCTCGATGCGTTCCATCCTCGCCGTGAGCCCGGGGTTGAACGTCAGCATGTTCCGCTCGAACATGCCGTGGAACAGCCCGAGGGTCGTTTCACCGTTCTTGAGGATCAACCAGCCGTCGTCGACGTTGCCGCCCGTCGCCACGAAGCCGAGCTTGGTGTAGAAGTCGAGCGAGGCGCCCAGATCCGCAACGTTGAGCGAGAGCGAGAAGGCGCCCAACTCGAGCGTGCCCGGCAGGGTGGTGTCGCTGGCGCCGACCGTCGGGAGGGCGTCGGGATCGAACCCGCCGTCGTCGTCGCTCACTGGCCGGGCTCCATCACCGAGAACGCTGCGCCGTGCGGGTCCACCAGCGTCGCCAGCACGCCGACGCCCGGCATCTCGGTGGCCTCCATCATCACCTGTGCGCCTTGGGTCCGAGCGGTCTCGACCGCCCGGGCCGCATCGTTCACCATGAAGTACACGCCCCAGTAGGACGGCATTCCTTCTACGGGCGGCGCCATCGCACCGGCGATCCCGTTCTCGTTCCCGCCCGCGACGTTGAACAGCATGTAGGTGCCCGTCGGCATCGGCGCGGTCTGCGTCGACCACCCGAAGACCGCGCGGTAGAACGCGGCGACCGCCTCGGGGTCGGGCGTGATCAGCTCGCACCACGAGAACGTGCCGTGCTCGTTGACGATGTCGGCGCCGATGTGTTCGCGGGCCTCCCACAGGCAGATGACCGCGCCGGCCGGGTCGGCGATCACTGCGAAACGACCGGCATTCATGGCGTCCATGACCGGGCCCATCGTGGTGCCGCCCGCCGGCTCGACACGAGCGAGCGTGGCCTCGATGTCGTCGACGGAGACGTAGACGCTCCAGACCGGGGGCATCCCACTCGCCGCCATCTCGTCCGAGAGCGGCATCATGCCGGCGGCGTTCTGGCCGTTGCGTCTGGCCATGGTGTAGTCGCCGGGACCGTCGGTGGGCTGGTCGTCGTAGTCCCAACCGAACAACGTCGCGTAGAACTCCTTCGCGGCGCCCAGATCCGGTGTCGCCAGGTCGACCCAGCTCGGCACGCCGTTCGCATAGGACGTCATGGTCGTCATCAGAACCCCCCGATCGTGCTCGACCAACTGCTGCGGTGTGATGTCGACGGTAGGCGCGAGGCTCGGTCCCGACAAGAGACAATTCGGTTGGCCGGTCCGCAGGCTGCGTGGTCCAGGTCAGTCGAGGGCGACCGGCGGTGTCGACTCGCTGAGGTTGGTCCACAGATCGGCGTCGGGCATTCCCATGATCGCTCGACGCACCGGTTCGGGATAGCGCAGGTTCGGCTTCGACGGGTCGTAGGGCGGTTGCGCCACCGGCTCGTCGGGGCGCTCGAACCCGGCAGGCGTCGTGAGCCGGGCGAGTTCGTCGTCGTTGATCCCGCACAGGCCCTGCACCTCGGGGTCGACCCACTGGCGTTCGTCGATGTCGCGGCCCACGCACACTTCGAGGCTCAGCCCTTCGGGCCCGGCGAAGTAGATCGACTGGATCATGCCGTGGTCGAGTGGACCCATCACCTGGATGCCGTGGCTGCGGATGCGGTCGCGCATCGTGAGCAGGTCGTCGATCGAGTCGACGTTGAAGGCCACGTGCTGCATCGTGCCGGCGGTGACCGGGTCGCCGGCGTTGCCCGAGTGGGTGATTCCCCACTGCGGCTCGGTCGGGTTGCCGGGCGCCTGCACGAATGCGAGGTAGCTGTCGCCGCTGAGCTCGACGAAGCCGTGGAACGTGTTCGGCACGCCGTGCATCCAGTACAGCGCGCGGGTCGGGCATCCGAGCACCTCGGCGAAGAACGTCAGCTGGGCCTTCATGTCTGCCGTCGACAGCGCCAGGTGATTCACGCCGTTCGGGTGCAGGTCGGGCGACGGCTTCGCCCCGGTGGCCCGGTACAGCGTGAGGTGCGGCGCCGGCTGTTCGCTGATGCTCATCACCCAAGTTGACCACAGCCGATCGGTCGTGGTGCGACCGTGGCGCTTGCCCGAGCGTCTGGAAGGATGCCGATCATGGCAGACCAGAAGATGACCGAATCAGAGCGTGAGGCGTTCCTCGCGGGACTGCACGTCGGAGTGCTCGGCGTCGAGCGCCCAGACGGCCCGCCGCTCGTGGTGCCGGTCTGGTACTCCTACGAGCCGGGCGGCGATGTCGAGGTGCTCACCAGCGCGTCGTCGCTGAAGGGGCGCCTCGCGGCGTCGGCCGGCCGGGCGTCGCTGTGCGCGCAGCAGGAGGACCTGCCGTACAAGTACGTCAGCGTCGAGGGTCGACTCGAGATCGTCGAACTGGATGCGG
This sequence comes from Ilumatobacteraceae bacterium, assembly GCA_035529175.1. Lineage (GTDB taxonomy): Bacteria > Actinomycetota > Acidimicrobiia > Acidimicrobiales > Ilumatobacteraceae > Sva-07. Next base: position 2,406 of record DATKXG010000085.1, on the reverse strand, counting down.
CGGCGTCGCGGGCGGCCGTCGAGCCGATGGCCATCCGCTACCTCGGCGAGGAGTTGGGCCGCGGGTACGCGTCGTCCAGCGTCGGTCCCGACGACATCCTGATCCGCCTGCGCCCCGACCGCTGGTTCAGCGTCGACTACGCCAAACCCACCTGACACCACTCCCGCATCCGTTTGCGCTGCATTTCGGATGACCCGGTTCACCGAATTCTTCGCACAAACGTGGAGGGCGCCGGGTGGGACGTCAGTCCAGGCTCGGGAAGTAGATCTGCCAGGCGAGGAGCGACTTCGCTGCGAGGCTGAGCACCAGGTACACCTTCTCGCCGTAGACGTAGTCGGTCCACTTGCCGATGCCGCGGTACTGCAGCCACTGGTTCAGGGCGAAGCTGAAGAACAGCACCGACTGCACGATCACGATGCCGTAGACGAAGCCGGGAACGGTTTCGGAGCCGACGATCTGGATGAGAATGCCGACCCACGGGGCGATGCCCGCGATCGTGCCGAACCAGAACGGCATCATCGTGGTGGTCTCACGACCCGGTGGATTCATCCGCTCCTGGATCCATCCGAACAGAATCATCGCCACGTTCGCGCCGATCACCGCCACGACTGCGGTGATGTTCGTGATGCCGCTGTAGAACCCGATCAGCAGGATCATGATCGTCGCGCTGATCGAGTACTCGACCCACCGGAACCGGTTGATGCCGCCGCGCAGGTCGTTCTCGTAGGTGGCGCGACCGACCGTGGCGGTGATCAGGTGATCGATCGCGGCGAGCGCGAGGAACAACCCGATCGCGAAACCGACGCGCACGTCGAAGAGCGCCTCGGCGTTCGGGACGCGGGTGCCGGGCGGGCCCTCGGGGAACGTCGAGACCACCTGGATCACGAAGTCGCCCGACAACACGACGATCAAGACGGCCTGTACCGCGTGCAGGATCGTGAGGCCGATGTTCCACACGCGCAGATTCGCGAGACGTTCCTGTGTCACGCCGGTGGCCACGACGGGGCCCTCGTCGGCATCGTCCGGCCCGCGAGGGTTGTCGCCGCTGTCGGTGATCTTGTTGGTCATGTGGAGGAACCTTCCCGTCGGCGTCGACCTCCAACGGATCGACTCGGGCCCAGTCTCTCGCACCTGTGCCAAGCTGGCGTCGATGAGCGCGTGTTGTTCTCCGTCGAACGAATCGCCGTCGTCTCGGACTGCGCAGTCGGTGCGCCCGGATGGTGATGCCGACGTCGAGCTCGTCGAGCTGCCGGGCGGCGAGTTCTGGATGGGAGCTGCCGACGGCGACGGCTACCCCTCCGACGGTGAGGGGCCGGTGCACGCCGTGCAGCTCCACCCGTTCTCGATCGCGCCGACGACGGTCACCAACGCCCAGTTCGCCGAGTTCTGCGACGCGACCGGCTACGTGACGCTCGCCGAGTCCGATGGCTGGTCGTTCGTGTTCGCCGGCCTGCTGCCCGACGACTTCCCTCCCACCCGCGGCGTCGCTGCGGCGCCGTGGTGGCGTCAGGTCGAAGGCGCCGACTGGCGTCACCCCGCCGGCCCGCACACGACGTTCACCGACGTCGCCGATCATCCCGTCGTGCACGTCTCGTGGGACGACGCGATGGCCTACTGCCGATGGAGCGGCACCCGGCTGCCCACCGAGGCCGAGTGGGAGTTCGCCGCCCGCGGCGGCCTCGACCGCCGCCGCTTCCCGTGGGGCGACGAGCTCGAGCCCGAGGGCGAGCACCGGATGAATGTGTTCCAGGGCCAGTTTCCCGGCGTCAACACTGCCGTCGACGGCTTCGCCGGCACAGCGCCGGTGCGATCGTTCCCGCCGAACGCCCATGGGCTCTACGAGACGTCGGGCAACGTGTGGGAGTGGTGCGCCGACTGGTTCTCACCGGACACCTATCGCGAGAGCGAGCGCCGTTCGCCCCGCGTCGATCCGGCAGGTCCTCCGGGCGGCACGCATCGGGTCATGCGTGGCGGTTCGTACCTGTGCCACGACTCGTACTGCAACCGCTACCGGGTCGGTGCCCGCAGCGCCAACACCCCCGACAGCGCCACCGGCAACATCGGCTTCCGCGTCGCCCGCTGACGCGTCGCCGATCGCGGTCACGCCCGACTCGGCGATGAGCGAATCGCCCGGATGGCGTCACTTGGCTCATCGGTGGGGTCGGGGTCGGGTTTGCGATGAGCGAACCGCCCCAATAGCGCCACTTCGCTCATCGCAGGTGGTGTGGTCGGGTCTGCGATGAGCGAACCGCCCGGATGGCGTCACTTGGCTCATCGGTGGGGGTGGGGTCGGGTTTGTGATGAGTGAACCGCCCGGATGGCGTCACTTGGCTCATCGCAGGCCGGCGGAAGGGCCTGGACCGGGGAGGATCAGGTGCCGCAGAACGTGCGGTAGGTGCCGGCGTC
>DATKXG010000084.1:0-6952 GCA_035529175.1 Ilumatobacteraceae bacterium | reverse complement strand
CTCGTGAACTCGTGTGGGAATAGTTCCCGCACGAGTTCACGAGAACGGCTGGGAGCCGCGCACCCTGTTCACGAGAACGCAACCGGTTGGGGGTGGGGGCGATTGTGTTCGACCGGGTACGGTCAGCGTTCGTGGACGAACTGCTCGAGGTTGACGGGAGCCCCCGACCGATCGCAGGGGACCTCATCGAGCTGTTGCACCGCATCGGCCTCGACGAGGTGCGCGAACGACAGCGGGTGTCCGACCTCGAGATCCTGACGATGGGGATCTCGTTCACCGTCTACTCCGACGGTGCCAACATCGACCGGGCCTGGCCGTTCGACATCATCCCCCGACTGATCGACGGCGACGAGTGGAGCGTGGTCGAGCGTGGTCTCGCCCAGCGGCTGCGAGCGCTGAACCACTTCATCGACGACATCTACAATGACCGCAGAATCATCGCCGACGGCGTGTTCCCGGCCGACCTGCTCGACGACTCTGCGAACTTCCGTCCCGAGTGCCGGGGCATCCATCCGAAGTTCGGCGTCTGGGCGCACATCTCCGGTTCGGATCTCGTACGCGCCGGCGACGGCCAGTTGTACGTGCTCGAGGACAACCTGCGGGTGCCCTCGGGAGTGAGCTACGTCCTCGAGAACCGAGGCGTGGCCAAGCGGACCTTTCCGGAGCTGTTCGAGCGCTACCGAATCCGACCGGTCGACGCCTACACGGATGAGCTCAACCGGCTGCTGGTGTCGCTCGCACCCGACGACCGCCCGGACCCGCACATCGCCGTGCTCACGCCCGGCATCTACAACTCGGCGTACTTCGAGCACTCGTTCCTCGCGCAGCGGATGGGCGCCGAGCTCGTCGAGGGCCAGGACCTCGTCGTCGGCGACGACGACTGCGTCTACATGAAGACGATCCAGGGTCTCGAACGCGTCGACGTGATCTATCGACGCATCGACGACCTCTTCATGGATCCCGAGGTGTTCCTCCCCGATTCGATGCTCGGCGTCCCCGGTCTGATGCGAGCGTGGAAGGCCGGCAACGTCGGCATCGCGAACGCCCCGGGCGCCGGTGTTGCCGACGACAAGGTCGTGTACGCCTGGGTGCCGGACATGGTGCGGTACTACCTGGGCGAGGAGCCTCTGATCCCGAACGTGCCGACCTACCGATGCATGTACGACGACGAACGCAACCACGTGCTTGCGAACCTCGGCGACCTCGTGCTGAAGCCGGCGAACGAGAGCGGCGGCTACGGCATCGTGATCGGTAACCGGGCAACTGCGGACGAGCTCGAAGCGGCCGCCGACTCGATCCGTGCGGATCCTCGCAACTGGGTCGCCCAGCCGATCCTCGACCTCTCGACGGCGCCGACCCTCGTCGAGGAGGGCATCGAGCCCCGGCATCTCGACCTTCGGCCGTTCATCCTCACCGGGGAGAGCAGCTACGTCACCGCGGGTGGACTGACCCGTGTTGCCCTGACGAAGGGGTCACTGATCGTGAACTCCTCCCAGGGCGGCGGCAGCAAGGACACCTGGATCGTGGACCTGAACCATCAGCAGCAGCCCGAGCCAGTCCAGTCGCAGCACCAGAACCAACACGCGGGCGGGAGCGCCTGATGGCCTTGCTGTCACGCGTTGCCGACCGGATGTACTGGGCCGCGAGGTACGTCGAGCGCGCCGAGGACTCCGCCCGAGTCCTGCGTGCCTACGGCGATGTGCTCGCCGACTTGCCGACGTCATCGACGCGGTGGAGTCCGCTCGTGAGCGTCTCGGGCAGCGGTGTCAAGCTGCCAACGGTGGCGGGTTCGGACGAGGCGCAGGTGGCCCAGTTCCTGATCGCTGATCGTGAGCATCCCAACAGCATTCTCAACACCGTGGAGAACTCACGGGAGAATCTCCGCACGTGCCGCGAGGTGCTTCCACGTGAGGGCTGGCAGACGATCAACGACCTCTCGATCTACGTGCGCGGCGCCGCGGTGACGTCGGTCGAGCGCCGTCGGCGGGACCGATTCCTGGGACGTGTGATCGACGAGAGCCGGCGACTCGATGGTGTCCTGATCTCGACGATGACCCGCGACGAGGTGTTCGAGATGTGGCGCCTCGGGAGGTACATCGAGCGCGCCGACATGACCACTCGTGTTCTCGGCGTGCGCGCTGCCTCGCTGTTGGCACTGCCGCCGGGTGCCAGCGACGAGCACGCCGAGGTCCAGTGGATGGGCGTGCTGCGATCACTGTCGGCGCTGCAGATGTACCAGCGGGCGACCCGGGGCAACATCGACGGCCCGAGCGTGGTCCGGTTCCTGCTGTTCGATCACCGCTTCCCGCGTTCGGTGGCCGGGTGCCTCGCCGAGATGCGTACGTCGATCCTCCGGCTTCCCGAGTACTCGACCGTGCTCGGGGCGATCGAGGCCGCCGATCGTCAGTTGCGCCGCAGTCGGCCCGCCGCCGATGACGGCGTCGCGCTCGACGCTGCGATGGACGAGGTACAGCTCGCGCTGGCCCGGCTGAACAGTGTGATGCACGAGCAGTACGTCGTGCACTGATCGGTGACGGGACGAACGATGATGGAATCTACGACCAGCGACTCGGGGACGCCTCCATCGGCGACCGCCAGCGCCGGCGGGATGGGTGCTGCGTCGTTGATGGAGTCGATCGCGGGTCTCGGTGACCTCGTCACCCGTCAGCAGGACCACGATCGTCTGCTCGCCGCCGAAGGCGCGGGACACATCGTTCACGACCTTCCGCTGCGGGCCGACGGCCGCATGGTCGCGTTGGAATCCCGGCCGTGGCGGCTCGATCCGATCCCGCTGGTGATCGACGGCGACGAGTTCGTGGCGCTCGCCGACGGGGCGATCGCTCGCATGCGGATGCTCGAGGCGATCCTGGTCGATCTCTACGGCGCTCGGACCCTGCTGAGCGACTCGGTCGTCGACCACGTCGCGCTCTGGGGAAGTCCTCGTTACCGCCTCGCCGCCTTCGGGCAGCGACCCCACCGCCGGTGGCTCACGAACTACGCCGTCGACGTCGTCCGCGATGCCGACGGGCGTTGGCGCGTCGTGCGCGACCTGACCGATGCACCAGCGGGTGTCGGCTACGCACTCCTCGGCCGAGCCGTGGCGGCCCGGGTACATCGGGACGTGATCTCACAGCTGCCGGCGGGTCGTGCGCTCCGCTCGCTCGATCCGTTCGCCGACCGCTTGCGTGATGGTCTCGCCGACGTCGCGTTGACGCGGAATCCCCGCATCGTCGTGCTGTCCGGTGGCGTCGACCACCCGTCGTTCGTCGAGCAGTCGTACCTCGCGTCGCGGCTCGGACTCAACCTCGCCGAGGGAGCCGACCTGGTCGTGCGCCAGCGACGGGTCTGGCTTCGTTCGTTGGCGGGTCTGGAACCGATCGATGTGATCTTCCGTCGATTGGAGGACGACCGGGTCGATCCGATGGAGGTCAATGCGGAGGGCGGCGCTGGCGTGCCCGGCCTCCTGCTCGCTGCCAGATCGCGCGGAGTGACCCTCGCCAACGCGCACGGGAGCGGCGTGCTCGAGGACCCGGCGCTCGGCGAGTACTGGGATGCGGCAGGCGCCTGGCTGACCGGCCGGACGTCGGACTATCAGGGTGTGTGGCCGCTGCCGTTCATGCCCGCTGCCGAGCGAGCCGAACGCGAATGGACGATGTGGCCGTGCTTCGACGGTTCGCAACCGGTCGAGCGGGCGATCACGCTGCGCCTGCATCTGGTGGCGAGCGACAAGGGCATCGACGTGCTCCAGGGCGGCAGCGCTCGCGTGATGATCGCCGGCGACGATCCGATCCGGCCGACCGCGGCGACCGCCAAGGATGTGTGGGTGGTCGGCGGAACGGTGGCCCCACCCATGCTGCGCCGCCGCGAACCCCTCCCGCAGGTCGACCTGATCGCCTCGGTTCCCACACGTGCGGCCGAGGCATTGTTCTGGGCAGGGCGTGCGATGGAGCGCGCCGAGGTCCTCGCCCGCTCGATGGAGGTCGTGCTGGAGCGCACGAGCGGGCTCGTGGCGGCCGAGGTCGCCGAGCCGTGGGTCGACCATGGGCTCGACATGCTCGCGTCGGTTGCCGGGGTGCCGGTCGACCGAGGTGTCGACCGGCGCGCAGGCGTGGTCTTCGCGTCGGGTGTCGAGGCATTGGCGAGGCAGCTCGGGTCGTTCCTGGCGGAAGCGTCCTCGGTGCGCGACTTCTTCTCGACGACGGCCGGTCGCATGCTCGCACGCCTCGCCGAGTCGAGGGCCCAGTTGCGGTGGATGGTCACGGAGGACGGCTCGCCGAACCCGTCGGTGGTCGACATCGCCCGCATCGACGGCCGTGCCCTCGAGTCGATCCTGGTCGATCTCGCGTCGCTCGTCGGTCTCTGGAACGAGAGCGTCGTGCACGGTCCGGCCTGGCGTTTCGGTGAGATCGGTCGCCGGCTCGAACGGGCCTTCGGGGTGGTCGACGGCCTGCGCGGAGCATTCGGGCTCTACAGCGACGCAACAGTGTTCGACCAGGCGTGGGTCGGGCCGGGAGCGGACGACCACCGTCTCGACTTCCAGCGCCAACGCGTCATCGAGCTGATTCTCGCCTCGAACGAGAGCCTGGTTGCGTATCGCCGTCGTCATCGCAGCGACGTCGAATTCGAACGGGCGCTGCACCTGGTCGTCGCGGACGTCCACAACCCGCGTGCGGTCGCATCGGCGATCCGGGAGGTACGTCACCAGGCTGCCCGACTCGACTGGGAACGCGGCGTCGAGGAGTCGACGCAGCTGATCGACGCGCTGGCCGCCGCATCGTTCGAGTCCGTCGAATCGACCGCAGCGGTGCTCGCCGACGTCTTCGACGGATGCGACAGATTGGCCCGCGATGTCGTCGGCTCCTACCTGGCGGCGCCAGTGGATCCGCGGATCATGGGAAGGAGCTGACATGCCGGGTCAGCGCTACCGCGTCGTGCACCGCACCGAGTACCGATACGGCGCCACCATGCTCGACGGCTACAGCGTCGCCTGCGTGCTCGCCCGGCCGACGCCGTCGCAGACCGTGTCGTCGTCGGTGGTCACGACGTATCCGGCTCCGGACGAGTACGACGAACGCGACGACGTGTTCGGCAACCGTGTCGTGCAGTTCGGACTGCACCAACCTCACGACGGCCTCGTCGTCGAGGCGATCACCGAGGCGAGGGTCTGGGCCCAGGGCATGCCACGCAGCGATGTCGCGTGGGAACGGGTGGCGGCCGCCGTGGCCGGTGCACGCGGACCGACGGCCCTCGATGTCGCGCCGTTCGTCGCTCCGTCGCGGTTCGTCAACGTCGACGCGAACCGGCTCGATCTGTTCGCGCTCGCCTCGGCATCGTTCACGCCAGGTCGTGGCCTCGTCGAGTCGACCGCGTCGTTGTGCTCGACGATCTTCGAGACGTACGCATTCGATCCGTCGTTCACCGAGGTCAGTTCGCCGCTCGACGTCGTGGTGCGCGAGCGGCGTGGAGTGTGTCAGGACTTCGCCCACCTGGCGGTCGGAGCGCTGCGCACGATCGGGCTCGCTGCTCGCTACGTGAGTGGCTACATCGAGACCGATCCGCCGCCTGGCGAACCGAAGACGATCGGCGCGGACGCATCGCATGCGTGGTGCTCCGTGTGGGTCCCGGATCACGGGTGGCTCGACTTCGATCCGACGAACGGCGTCGTCGCTCCGTCGCGTCACGTCACCATCGGATGGGGACGCGACTACGCCGACGTCGCTCCGGTGCGCGGCGTCGTCGTCGGGCCGTCGTCGACGCAGTCGCTGTCCGTGTCGGTCGACGTCGCCCGCATCTGACTCCTCGCACCCGGTCCAAACCACGTTTACGCTCGACGCAAACGGCATCGTGTAGGGCAGGATTGTCCGCATGTCGACCACGAACGAGGAGGGGAGTGCCGAGCCGACGCGCCTGCTGACGCGCCCGTTCGTGATCGTCACGGTCACCGCGTTCATCTTCTTCATCTACATCGGGATGCTCGTCCCGATCGTGCCGCTGTTCATCGAGGGACCCCTCGGGCGCGGTGAGTTCGGCATCGGACTGACGATCGCCGCGTTCGCCGGGGCGGCGATCCTCGCCCGCCCGTTCCTCGGTCGGATTGCCGACCGGTACGGACGACGCGTGCTGCTCGTGGGTGGATCCGCGCTCGCGGGTCTCGCCGGAATCGCATCGGGCCAGGTCACCGAGTTCTGGCAACTCCTGATCAGCCGAAGTGTGATGGGTGTCGGGGAAGCGGCTGTGTTCGTCGGCGCAGCAACGCTGATCGCCGACCTGTCGCCACGTGATCGGCGAGCCGAGGGGGCGAGCTACTTCTCGGTCGCCGTGTTCGGTGGGATCGGTGTCGGACCGATCATCGGAGAGTGGCTGCTCGACGACACCCGGTTCGAGCGTGCCTTCGCGGTGGCCGGAGTGTTCGCACTGCTCGCTGCGGTCGTCGCGACGTTCGCTCCGGCCCGCGTCGCCCCGCTGGACGCAATCGACGAGACGATTGCGTCGGCGGCCTCGACGTCGGGACGGAGACGGATCATGCACCCGGCGGCGGTGATGCCCGGCATCGTGCTCGCGTCGGGGGTGGCAGCGTTCTCCACGTTCGGCGCGTTCATCCCCGACTACTCACGCGAGGTCGGACTGGCCACGTCGGGCGGGCTGTTCGCCGTCTACTCGCTCACGTCGCTGCTGGTGCGCATCTTCGGCGCCACGTTGCCCGAGCGGCTCGGACCGCGCCGCGCGGTCACGATCGCCCTCGGCACGGTCGGGATCGGGCTCACCATTCTCGCGTTGGTGCCGACCGTTGCGGCGCTGTGGGTCGCGTCGATACTCGTCGGCCTCGGCATCGCGTTCAACTATCCGTCGTTGCTCGCGCTCACCGTCAACCGGGCGAGCGACAGCGATCGCGCCTGGGCGATCAGCTCGTTCACGATGTTCTTCGAGGTCGGCTCGGTGTTCGGCGGGCTGT
>DATKXG010000083.1:0-4806 GCA_035529175.1 Ilumatobacteraceae bacterium | reverse complement strand
GCAGAGCTCTCGCCGGGTTCGTTGACGAGCAGGTCGTCGACCTCGGGGCGGTGCACCGGTACCCGCAGGTCGAAGCGGTCGAGCAGCGGCCCGGAGACCCGTCGGGCGTAGCGGTGCAACACGGCGTCGCCACACACGCAGGCGCCCGGCGCGCCGCCTCCGCACGGACACGGGTTCATGGCGGCGACGAGCAGGAAGTCGGCGGGCAGCACCGCACGGATGTGGGCCCGGCTGACGTGGACGATGCGGGATTCGAGCGGTTGTCGGAGGCCGTCGAGCACCGACGGGGCGAACTCGGCCAGTTCATCCATGAACAGGACTCCGCCGTGCGCGATGGACACCTCTCCCGGCCGAACGGATTGCGATCCGCCGCCGACGAGCGAGACCTGCGAGGACGAGTGATGCGGAGCTCGGAACGGTGGGTCGCGCACCAGTCCACCCGCCGGGAGGGCGATGCCCGACGCCGAATGGATCATCGTGACCTCGAGCGCACGATTGCGTTCGAGCGGCGGCAGCAGGCCGGGCAGCCGTGACGCCAGCATCGTCTTGCCCGCGCCAGGCGGACCGATGAACAGGGTGTGATGGCCGCCCGCCGCTGCGACCTCCAGGGCGTGGCGAGCGACGGGTTGGCCCTGCACGTCGGCGAGATCCGGTGGTGGACGGCGCGTGGCGTCGACGCGCTCGGCGCCATCGTGATCGGGCCAGGGCGCCTCGCCGCACAGCGCATCGACCAGCTCACCGAGGTTGGCCACGAGACGGACTCGACCCAGGGCGACGACGTTGGCCTCGGTCGCGCTGGCGATTGGTACCACGACGTCGCGTTCTCCGACCGCGCCGACCATCGGCGCAACACCGTTGACCGGGCGAAGCGATCCGTCGAGGCCGAGTTCGCCGAGGAACGCAATCCCCTCGATCGCCTCGGCCGGGATGACCTCGCTGGCGGCGAGCACCCCGACGGCAATGGCCAGGTCGAGCCCGGACCCGGCCTTGCGGTCGCCTGATGGCGCGAGGTTGACCGTGATCCGATGCTTCGGCCACGGAAGCCCGCTGCTGAGCACCGCGGCGCGGGCTCGATCCCTCGACTCGCGGATCGACGTGTCGGGCAAGCCCACGAGACTGAACCCCGGCAGCCCGCCGGCCACCTGGACCTCGACGTGGATCAGGTGCCCTTCCGCGCAGAAGAGCACCGCTGACGGGACGGATGCGAACATGCGAACCTCCTCGGACGACGCGGTGAACCGCGGGAGCATCGAGGAGGGGCGAGGGGCCCCACGACCCCGACCGGGCCAGGCCTCGGTCGTGCAGTGCACAGTACCGAGGGGCTGTCATACTCCCCCGCCCATCCACCCCTGCGATGAGCCAACCGCCCGGATAGCGCCACTTCGCTCATCACAACCGGCGTGCCGCACCCAACGATGAGCCAACCGCCCGGATACCGTCACTTCGCTCATCGCAACCGGACGACCGCACCCTGCGATGAGCCAACCGCCCCAATAGCGACACTTCGCTCATCACAACCGACGGCCACACCCAACGATGAGCCAACCGCCCGGATAGCGTCACTTCGCTCATCGCAACCGGCGTGCCGCACCCTCCGATGAGCCAACCGCCCGAATACCGACACTTCGCTCATCGCAACCGCCGGCCACACCCAACGATGAGCGAACCGCCCGAATACCGACACTTCGCTCATCGCAACCGACGGCGCCGGAGCGGCCCGCACGGGCGTCGGGGCTGCTGCGGGATCGGGGGGTGTGCGTGCGACAATGCTTCGCCGTGGTGAACGTCCGCTCCGAACTCCCGCATCGCGCCAGCGCGCTCACGGCCATCGCCGTCGCTGCGGCGCTCGCGGCGCTGAGCGGGTGCGGAGCCGACGAGAACCCGAGCGCCGAACGGTTCTGCGGCGAGGTCGCCGCCAACAAGGACGCACTCACCAATCCGCAGATCATCTACACCGACGACATCGATCCGGTGCTCGATCTCTACCGCGACATCGGTGCGCTGGCGCCGCTCGGCGTGGAGGACGACTGGGACCAGTTGGTGTCCGCCTACGAGACGGCGAGCACCGTCATCATCGGCGACCAGGAGTCCGAGCAGGCGGCGCTGACCGCGGCCTATTCGAGCGAGAAGTCCGCAGCGGCCATCGAGACGTGGCTCATGGCCAACTGCGCGGTCGACATCGGCCCCGTGTTCACGATCGTGCCCCAGGGTCCGGTGACGATCACCGTCGCGCCGACCGACACCTCGACGGCGCCAACCGACAGCACGTCGGCTCCCTGACCGGTCGGGTCAGGCGATTTCGCCGCGACGCAGGATGACCTTGTCGACGAGGCCGTAGTCGCGGCCCTCCTCGGCGGTGAACCAACGGTCGCGCTCGGAATCGGCCTGGATCTGCTCGAGGGTCTGACCCGAGTGCTCGGCGATCAGGGTGGCCATGCGCAGCTTGGTGTAGCGCAGCTGCTCGGCCTGGATCGCGATGTCGGACGCCTGTCCACGCAGTCCGGCGAGCGGCTGGTGCATCATGATGCGTGCGTTGGGAAGCGTGTACCGCTTGCCCGCCGCGCCGGCGGTCAGCAGGAACTGGCCCATCGAGGCGGCGAGGCCGAGACACACGGTGGCGACGTCGCAGCCGACGAACTGCATCGTGTCGTAGATCGCCATGCCGGCGGTGACCGAACCACCCGGGCTGTTGATGTACAGCCAGATGTCCTGGTTCGGATCTTCGCCCTCGAGATAGAGCAGCTGCGCGCAGATCTGGTTGGCGATGTCGTCGTTGACATCGGATCCCAGCATGACCACCCGGTTCTTCAGGAGGCGGTCGAAGACGGCCGAACGAGGGTCGAATCCGCCCTCGAGTGCTGCTGGTTGCATGAGTTCCGACATGGGTCGCAGGCTATCGGTCTCGACCGCGAGGGAATCACGAAGGCGGTGTCCGCACTACCGTCACTGCATGGCCGTCACCGCGAACTTCGTGCCCGACCGAATCGATCTGTTGCCGAACACGCCCGCCACGATGACGCTGCGGCTCTACAACGGCGACGACGAGCGACGCGAGGTGTCACTGGTTGCGTCGGGACCGCTGAACGACCACGTGCGTCTCGACTCGGCGATCGTCACGCTCGACCCCAACCAGATCGTCGACGTGCCGACTGCCGTGTTCGCTCCGCCGACCGTCGCGGCCGATTCCTACACGATCGCCGTCCAGGCGACCGTCGGTGGAACGGGCGGTCCCCCGCAGGATGGAGCGAACAATGGGGCGCCGACCGCATCCGAGGTCGTATTGGCCAGCGGGACGGTCGAGATCAGCCCTCACAGCGATTACTCGATCGCGCTGCAGCCGGTGATGTCGAGAGGCGCCCGGGGCGGTCGCCACACCGTCCGCGTGGCGAATACCGGAAACGTCGCACTCGCGCTCGACCTGGCAGCGGATGACGCCGGCGACGAGCAGTTGCGCGTCGCCATCGAGCCCTCGTTGCTGAGCGTGCCGCCGGGACTCACCGGCGACGCGACCGTGCGCGTGACCCCGGCGACGACCTACTGGAGCGGGCCGAACCAGGACCACGTGGTGGCGCTCCATGCCACGTCCGCTGCCGGCCGGACGGACGCACTGGTCGGGGCCTACCAGCAGCGACCGAAGCTGCCGAACTGGGTGGGTCCGGCAGCCGCCGGGGCGTTCGCCGCGCTGCTGCTGGGCGCGATCGCATGGTTCGCGTTCGCCCGTCCGTGGGTGCAGGACACCGCCGACGAGGCGGCCGCCGAGGCCATCGAACTCGACCGAGCGGCGTTGCAGGAGCGCATCGATGAACTCGAGGCCGCGGCCGCCGAGGCCGAGGAGCTGCCGCTCGGCACGCCCATCGACTTCCGGCTCCAAGTGGAGCCCACCGGTGGCAACACCGAAGTGACCGCCGCCGACGTCGACTCGGACACGATCGTGTCGATCACCGACGTCGTGTTCCAGAACCCGACCGGGGCGGTGGGCACCGTGTCGTTGCAGCGCGGCGACGAGGTCCTCCTGCGCTCGGAGCTGGCGAACTTCCGCGATTTCGATCTCCACTTCGTCGCGCCCTACCAGTTCGACGACGCCGACGAGATCGTGCTTTCCGTCGAGTGCCGCACGCCGGGTGCCGGTGCGAGCACGTGCCCGGTGGGCGCGTCACTCGTCGGGTTCGTCGACGAGGTCGACTGAGCTCGATCAGTCTCGACGGCTCAGCGCCTGCGTCTCAGCGCCCGATGGCGCCACCGCGCAGCGCGGCATCGGTGGAGGCATTGCCTCGCGTCGACACCAGCAGCTCGGCGGACACCTCGTCGAACACGTCGAGCTGACCGTTGACGGTCAGTGACGTCGGCCCCGTCGGCGTGTGCGGCAGCACGACGACGACGTGAGCGAAAGTGCCGTCGGCGCCGACGATCACCGGTTCTGGGGACGCGACGCCGGGCTGCAGCAACTCGACGGTCGATCCGGCGGGGAAGCCGACGCCGAACACGGTGACGGTCTGCCCGGCGCCCGCCACGGCCGGCACGAGGTCGAGCGTTGGCGCTGCGACTCCTTCTCCCGAGAGGGCGGCGGTGACGACCGTGCCGTCGTCGAGCTGGAACGTCGCTGAGCCGGCAGCGGGTCCTACCGCAATCGGCGTGAACTGCACCTCGACGGAACACGACGCTGCTGGAGCGATCGCAATGCCCGAGCAGGCATCGGTGACGAGCGAGAAGACATCAGCCGGCTCGACGGAGACGGAGCTGACCCGCAGGGTTGCTGTCGTCGCATTGGTCAACGTGACCGGAGCCGTGCGGCGTCCGGCCGCGACG
>DATKXG010000082.1:0-2583 GCA_035529175.1 Ilumatobacteraceae bacterium | reverse complement strand
CGAGTGTGTCTCGCCCGATCGAGGAACACGAGGAGACGGGTATGGTCGAGAGCATCGCCGAGGTGTTGCCCTATGCGGTCGGCGTGGCGATCAGCCCGGTTCCGGTCATCGCCGTGATCCTGATGTTGTTCTCGGCCCGTGCGAAGGCGAACGGGCCGATGTTCCTCGCCGGCTGGGTTGTGGCCGCCGGAGCGGTCAGTGCGATCACCTACGTGCTCGCGGACGCCGGCGACGCCGCGACCGACACGACGACGGCGGACACCATCTCCTGGGGTCAGATCGTGATCGGTGTGTTCCTCCTGCTCGTCGCGGCGCGCCAGTGGCGCCGCCGCCCGGCGCCTGGCACCGACGCGGAGATGCCGAAGTGGATGGCGGGCATCGACTCGTTCTCCCCGTTCAAATCCTTCGCCCTCGCCCTCGTTCTCGCCGGCGTGAATCCGAAGAACCTCCTGCTGTCCGCCGGAGCCGGCGCGGCACTGGCACAGCTCGGCCCGGCGACGTCCGATGCCGTCGTGTCGTTGATCGTCTACGTCCTGCTCGCCAGTATCACGATTGCTGGACCGGTGATCTACTACCTGCTCGGCGGCGACGCAGCGAAGCGCGCGCTCGACGAACTGAAGGCCTGGCTCGCCGCCCACAACGCTGCGGTGATGGCAACACTCTTCGTCGTCTTCGGTGTCAAGCTGATTGCCGAAGGCCTTCCCGTGCTCGGCAGCTGATACAGCGAGGCCTGCAACGACACCGCGCCAAGAGGTCGGCTGGCCCAGCGCGATCGCAGGCGGAGGGCGAACCTCGAACGTCAAGTCGTAGATCGGCACGTCATGGGTCGCACCTCCGAGCAGAAGCATCACCGTGGTTCGGGTTGCCATCGGATCACCGTGACGCAGATCGATCCGATCCGAACCACGATGCGCGCTCATGGAGTCGCATCTGGGCGACGGCGAACGTTCCGACGATGACCGCGATGACTCCCATGAGGGCGGCACCGCCGCTCGAGTACCAGCCGGCGACGATGGTCGCGACCGATGCGGCGACCCAGCCGCCGTCGGCCAAGCTGACAGCCGGCACCCATCGACGAAGACTGTGCACGTCGGAGCGTGAGAGCGCGATGACGGCGACGGCGAACGCGACGAGGCCGGCACCGATGACTCGCACCCAGCCCGAATGCGCGGTGTCGAGCCACTCGTCGACACGCTCACCCGCGACGAGTGCGGTCAGACCCGCCAGCCCTGACGTGGTGGCGTTGGCGGTGAGGACGACGCGGAGTTTCGTGATCGGATCGGTGTTGGCGGAGCATTCCATGAGTCGATCGTGACGACCGACTCGTCCGGATTCCATGACGTGTTGGGTCATGGGTCTGAGGCCGAGAGCTTCCTACTCTGGGCATCATGCCCCCCTCGAAGGATCTCCATGCAGGAACCCTGTTGCGGCATTGGCGGTCGGTGCGCCGTTTGAGTCAGCTCGAGGTTTCGAGCCGAACGGGCGTGTCGACGCGGCATCTGTCGTGCGTCGAGACCGGTCGGGCCAAACCGAGCCGCGAGCTGCTGCTGTATCTGGCGGACGAGTTCGAGATGCCCAAACGCTCCGTCAACGACATGCTGCTCGCTGCCGGGTTCGCGCCGGTGTTCAGCGAGTATTCACTCGACGACGCTGCGTTGGCTGCGGCTCGTGACGTGATCCGACTGGTGCTCGAAGGCAACGATCCGAACCCGACGACGGTGATCGACACACGCTGGAATGTCGTCGATGCCAACACTGCCGCGTTCTGGTTCACCGCGACCGTCGATCCGGCACTGCTCACGGCAGGTTTGAACGTGGCCCGCTTGAGTCTGCACCCCGACGGGCTCGCGTCACGGGTGACGAACTTCGACGAGTACGCCGGTCAGTTGCTGCGTCACATGCGCCACGTGCTCATGCTCACCCAGGACGATGAACTTCGAGCGTTGATCGACGAGTGCGAGACCTACGCGCCGACGGCTGCTCGCACCATGCCTGCAGCCCCGGACGTTGTGCTGCCCCTGCGGATCGTGATCGATGGCGTCGAGCTGTCGTTCCTGTCGACCGTGACGAGGTTTGGCACCGCTCAGGACGTCACGCTGTCGGAACTGTCGATCGAAACGCTCTACCCGGCCGATCAAACCACCCGGGACACCCTGGTGGCGCGGCCATGGATCGATCGCCCGTCCGATCTGTCCGCGGTCATTTGACCCAACGGGTCATCGCTTTGCGCCACGAGTTGCCCGACGATGGCCACATGAGCAACGCGATCGACAAGACGACCACCATCGTTCGCCCCCGACTGATCGACCACATCGCCCTGATGCGCCGACTCTGGACCGACGGCGAGGGCGCCCTCAGCGGCGACTACTGCTCGGTGGAATCGACGCACCGCTCGTGAGCACGTTCACCGAACGGACCACGATCGACGCGCCACGCAAGGACGTGTGGGCAGCGCTCGCCGACATCGGCACCATCGCCACGTGGAACCCAGGGCTCATCGGATCCCACCGAACCAACGACATCGACGGCGTCGGAGGCGCTCGCCACTGCGACATCTCCACCAGGCACTCACTCACCGAACAC
>DATKXG010000081.1:0-23174 GCA_035529175.1 Ilumatobacteraceae bacterium | reverse complement strand
GACGACCGATTCGCCGGGGCCGGACGCGAGGAACTCCTCGGTGACGACGGCGGTCGGTCGGGGCTCGACGTACTTCTTCAGGAGTTCGACGCCCTCGCCGAATCGCGAGGCCAACGGCGTCGGGTTGAGGAAGCCGGCCAGCACGGCGCCGACCGACAAGATCAGGATCGGTACCAGGATCAACTTGCCCGACTCGTGCGGTCCGGCATGTTCGTCATGATGGCCGCCGCCGTCATGATGGTCGGACCCGTCGTCCGCTCCGCTTCCTCCGTGCCCTCCATGCGACTCGTCGCTGGCGCTTCCCTCGCCGCCGTGCTGGACCGCTTCGTGTCCGGCGTTCGCCGCTGAGCTCAAGCTGCGGGGTTCCGGAGCACCGACGGAGACGTGCTCCATCTCGTGCTCTTCCGCGTGGGCGTCGTCGTGGCCGTGGCCGGCGGCCGCGCCGCGGGGCTCGCCGAAGAAGGTGAGGTAGGTGGCGCGGGTCATGTACATCGCCGTCAGCGCGGCACCGCCCAGCGCCGTCCACTGCAGGAACGTGTACCCGTTGGCGCCCACGTTGTCGATGATCTCGTCCTTCGACCAGAACCCGGCGAACGGGAACACACCGGTGAGCGCCAGGGTCGACACGATCCACGCCCAGAACGTGACCGGCATCTTCTTGCGCAGCCCGCCCATGTCCTTCTTCATGTCGAACGAGTGGTGCGAGCCGGAGTGGGCGACCGATCCGGCGCACAGGAACAGCGCGCACTTGAAGAAGGCGTGCGTGACGATGTGGAAGACGGCCGGCAGCCAGGCTCCCGTGCCGAGACCGAGCATCATGTAGCCGAGCTGGCTGACCGTGGAGTAGGCGAGCACCTTCTTGATGTCGTCCTGCACGAATGCCAGCAGCGCAGCGATCACGATGGTGATCGCTCCGATGACGGCGATGAACGACAGGCCGCCGGTGCCGATGTTGAAGCCCTCCCAGAAGACCGGGTAGATCCGAGCGACGAGGAACACGCCGGCGACGACCATCGTCGAGGAGTGCAACAGCGACGACACGGGCGTCGGGCCGGCCATCGCGTCGGGGAGCCACGTGTGCAGCGGGAACTGGCCCGACTTGCCGATACACGCGATGAACAGCGCGACTGCACCCCACAGCAGGAACTGGGTGTTGGCCTCGCCGGACAGCGCCCACGCCTGGATGGCGGCGATGTTGAAGCCGTTCGAGTCGAGGTTGTCGACCGCCCACTGGTTGGCGCCGAAGAAGATGATCGCCGTGCCGACGAGCAGACCGACGTCGCCGACGCGCACGGTGAAGAACGCCTTGAGCGCAGCGCGGCTGTTGGCCTCCTCTTCCCACCAGTGTCCGATGAGCATGAACGACGTGAGACCCATGATCTCCCAGCCCAAGATGAGCTGGACCATGTTCTCGGCCATCACCATGATCAACATGCCGCCGGCGAACAGCGTGATCGCCGCGAAGAAGTGCGTGTAGCGGCGGTCATCGCGTACGTAGTCGATGCTGAACACCTGCACCAAGAGGGCGATGAACGCGACGAGCGCGAGGATCAGCACGGCGAACCCGTCGACGCTCGAGCCGATCCCGAACTCGAGGCCGGAGTTCTGCCACCAGACCCACGTCTTCACGACCGGCGCGATGAACGGCTCGGCCTCGCCCTCGGTGGCGCTCGGCAGGGAACGGCCGAACGCCTGGAGAAGGCCGACGGCCTCCTCGCTGTGCTCCTCGGCCGAGTTCGTGCGCTGGATCCACTGGATGCCCGCACCGACGGCGATCACCAGCGACCCGGCCATCGACGCCAGGCCGATCTCGGCGCCCTTCATCGGCAGCTTCTTGCCGAAGGCGATGATGATGGCGAAACCGATCACCGGGATCAGGCCGGTGAGCCAGGCGTTCTCGAGGAACCAGCCCGAGGTCAGTTCGACGGTTTCTGCGGCAAGCATGTCAGCCCTTCATCTCCGACAGCTCGTCGAGGGCGATCGTCTTGCGGTTGCGGTAGATCATGAGCACCATCGCCAGACCGACGCCGACTTCGGCGGCGGCGATCGCGATCACGTAGAGGGCGAAGACCTGGCCGTCGATGGCCCCGGTCATCAAGGAGAACGCGACGAGGTTGAGGCTCACGGCGTTGAGGATCAGCTCGATCGACATCAACACCATCACGGCGTTGCGGCGTGCGATGACGCCGTACACGCCGATTGCGAACAGCGCCGCAGCAAGCAGGAGGAAGTTGACAGCCAGCATCAGACGTTCAGTCCTTTCGCGCCAGGACGATGGCGCCGATGGCGGCGGCGAGCAGGACGAAGGAGATGGCGAGGAACGGCACGAGGTAGACCGACAGGAACTGGTCGCTGAGCGCAACCGTCGGCGCGGGGCCACGGTCGGGCAGGGTGTCGTCACCGAACGCGTCGAGAATCACCCAGGCGAGCAGACCGAACAACGTGAGGCCGACGGGGATGCCGAGTGCCCATCCCTTGTTGTTCAGGCCGAACTCCTTGCCGATTTGGGCGCGGGTGAGCATGATGCCGAACAGGAACAGCACCATCACGGCACCGATGTAGACGAGCACCTGCGAGATGGCGACGAACTCAGCAGCGGCGAGGATGTATTGGGCGGCGATGCCGGAAAGCACGACGACCAGCCACAGCGCAGCGTGCACCACGTTCTTCGTGGTGACCACGTTGAGCGCAGCGAAGATCATGATCGCCGCGATGATGCCGAAGGCGACATTCTGCGCGACGTTCACGCCGTCGGCGGCAAGGATCACGGCACTCACTTCTTCTGGGCTCCCGCTTCGAGTTCGGGTGCCTCGGGGACGGTCTCCATCCACTCGCCGAGCTTCTCCTTGTCGTGGAGCAGGTCGGCGATCTTGGGTTCGGAGTACTCGTACTCGGGGCTCCAGAACAGCGCATCGAACGGGCACACCTCGACGCAGATGCCGCAGTACATGCAGAGCGCGTAGTCGATGTCGAAACGATCGAGGTGGTTGACCTGGCGGGGCTTGCCACCGGCGCGGCGGGGAGGTGCGAGCTGCTTGTGGCCCTCGATGTAGATGCACCAGTCGGGGCACGAACGCGCGCACAGCATGCAGGCGGTGCAGTTGTCCTCGTGGAGGGCGATCACGCCGCGGGCGCGGATCGGCGGCGCTTCCTTCTCGTGGGGGTACTGCACCGTGTTGGCACCGTCGACGATCGTGTCCTTGAGGATCCCGAGCGTGACGCCGAGACCCTTGAACAGACCGGGCACCTTGGGCTTCTCGGGCATCAGAAAACCCCTCTCGACGCAGGCGGCTCAGCGACGGGAGTCGCCGCCGTCCTGACCTGTGACGTCCAGTCCACGATCCGGGACATCAGAACACCACCTTGAAGATTGCTGTGATCGCTGTGTTGGCGAGGGCCAGCGGGATGAGCACCTTCCAGGCGAACGTCTGCAGCTGGTCCTCACGGAAACGGGGGAAGCTGAAGCGCACCCACATGATGATGAAGGTGAGCACCAACATCTTGGTGAACATGATCAGCGGGCCGGCGACGTTCATCCAGTTGTCGACGCTGTCGATCGTGTCCCAGCCGAACCAGTCGAACGGGATGCCCCAACCGCCGAGGAACAGCACCGACGCGATGAGGGCGAAGACGCCGGCGGTTGCGAATTCGGCGATGAAGAAGATCAGGAAGCGGAAGCCGGAGTACTCGGTCATGTAGCCCGACACGAGCTCCGACTCGGCGATCGGCATGTCGAACGGCGCCTGGGTGAGTTCGGCTTGGACCGCGATCATGAAGATCAGGAACCCGATGAACTGGGTGAAGATGTAGGGGTTGCCGATGCCACCCCAGCCGAAGATCTCGCCGGTGTTCTGGGCGACGACGATGTTCTGCAGGTTCATCGAACCGGCCTGGATGACCACGCCGAGGGTGGCGAGCACCATCGGCAGTTCGTAGGCGATCAGCTGGCCGGCGGCACGGAGGCCACCGAGGAGCGAGTACTTGTTGGCGCTCGCCCAGCCCGCGATCAGGATGCCGAGCACGCTGACGGAGGCGACCGCGAGGCCGTAGAAGATGCCCACCTCGAAGTCAGTGAAGAGTGCGTCGGGGCCGAAGGGGATGACGACGACGAGGAGGAACGTCGACAGCAGCACCACGAGCGGCGCGATCTTGAAGATGCTCTTGTCGGCGGCCTCGGGAGCGAGGTCCTCCTTCTGCATCCACTTGCCGACTTCGGCGACCAGCTGGAGCGATCCGTACGGACCGGCTTCCATCGGGCCGAGACGGCTCTGCATGAACGACATCATCTTGAACAGGAACAGGTACACGATGGTGCCGGCGGGCAACAGCACCGCGACGAGGCCGCCGAGCACGCGCAGCAAGGACTGCCCCCAGTAGGGGATCTCAATGGCGAGCTGGATCACCGGTCGATGTCTCCGAGGATGAAGTACAGGCTGGCGAGGATCGTGATGATGTCCGGCACGTAGACGCCCTTGAGCGCCCACGGCACGATCGAGATGTTGTTGAAGCTCGCCGAGCGGATCTTGACGCGGAACGGGCCGAGGTCACCCTTCGAGACGACGTAGTAGCCCATCTCGCCGAGCGGGTTCTCGGTCGACACCCAGGCCTCGCCTTCGGGCACCTTGATGATGCGCGGCACCTTGGTCATGATCGGACCGGCGGGGACCTGATCGAGGAGCTGCTCGACGATCTTGCACGACTCGCGGGTCTCCTGGAGACGGATCCAGCATCGCGCCCAGCTGTCGCCGTCGGGGTGGGTCCAGACCTTCCAGTCGGCCTTGTCCCATGCCATCGGGAGCTGCTGGTCGCGTCGCAGGTCGAAGTCGACGCCGCTGGCGCGCAGGTTGGCGCCCGAGAGGCCGTAGTCCTTGGCGACGTCGGCGGGGATGATGCCGATGCCGCGCATCCGGCTCTGGAAGATCTCGTTGCCGAAGAGGAGGTCTTCGATGATGTCGCAGAATTCCCGAAGCTTGACCATCACCTGGCGGGTCTCGTCGATCCACCCCTTGGGCAGATCGTCCTTGAGGCCGCCGATGCGGTCGAAGTTCGGGTGGAAACGGCCACCGGTCGCGCTCTCGATCAGGTTGAGCACGTATTCGCGGTCGCGGAAGGCCAGGAAGACCGGGGTGATCGCGCCCATCTGCACGCCGAGGTCGCCGAGGAACAGCGAGACGTTGGCGATGCGAGACAGCTCGAACAGGATCGTTCGGATCACCTGCGCCCGTGGCGGCGCCTCGATCTCCATCAGCTTCTCGGCAGCGAGGATGAACGGCACCTCGTTGGCGAAGCTGCCGAGCCAGTCGATGCGGTTGACGAGCGTGGTGACCTGCGGGAAGGTGCGGACTTCGGTGAGCTTCTCGTAGCCACGGTGCATGTAGCCGGCCGACGGCTCGGCCCACACGACCTGCTCGCCGTCGAGACGGCAGATGATGCGCAGCGTGCCGTGGGTGGCGGGGTGCTGCGGGCCGATGTTGAGGGTCATGCCCTCGGTCTCGAGCTCGACGTTGAGACGCGCGTCGGCAGCCTGGCTCGCGATGTAGCTCAGCTGCTGGCGGTCGGACAGACTGGTCACGCCGTGTCACTCTCACTGGTGGCGGGCTCGGCGTCCGCTTCGTCCTCGACCGGCATCGGCTCGACGTCGACGATGCCGGGCCACGGCTTGATCATGCGGGCGAGCAACGGGAAGTCCTTGCGCAGCGGGTAGCCCTCGAAATCGGTGGGCAGGTACATGTTGCGCAGATCGGGATGGCCGTTGAAGCCGATGCCGAACATCTCGTGGGTCTCACGCTCGTGCCAGTTGGCGCCCGCGAAGACCGTGGTCCAGGAGTCGACGGCGAACGGTTCGTCGGGGACGTCGGCCTTGATCGTGACGCCGACATGGCGGTCGAGGTCGACGAGTCGGGCGAACACCTGGAAGCGGGTGTCGCCACCGGTGACGCCCTGACGGATCTCGGTGTCGGGTTCTTGCGGCTCGGCGGTCGGGTCCTCTTCGCCCTTGCCGTACGGCGACGGCAACCAGTCGAGCCCGGAGATGAAGCTGAAGAACGTGAACCCTGCCGCTTTCAGCGCTTCGGCGGTCTGACGCCACGCATCGGTGCGGACGCGGATCCACAGGTCGTCGTTCGGAGTGATGTGGGTGTCGACGATGGCATCGCCGATGCGGCGGCGCAGGTCGTCGATGATTCCCTCGCGCAGCCCGTCGCCGGGCAGGGCCTGGGGTTGTTCGGCGCTGTCGGTGGCGGTGTCGGTGGCGTCACTCAATGGGGCCACCGCCAACCACGATCGGCTCGCGTTCGGGTGCCGCCGGCGCCTCGGTGGCCGGAGCCGCGGCGATGCGCTCACGTTCGCGGGTGGCCTGGTTGGTGGTGAACTCGTCACCGCGCCACTTCGCGGCCATGTCTTCGTTCTTGATGCGCTGCTGCAGGAGGACGACGCCCTCGAGCAAGGCTTCGGGGCGCGGCGGGCAGCCGGGGATGTACACGTCGATCGGGATGATCTGGTCGACGCCCTTGGTGACCGAGTAGCTGTCCCAGTACGGGCCGCCGCAGTTGGCGCACGAGCCCATGGAGATCGCGTACTTCGGCTCCGGCATCTGCTCCCAGAGGCGGCGGATCGCCGGTGCCATCTTGTCGGTGACCGTGCCGGAGATGCAGACGAAGTCGGCCTGGCGGGGGCTGGCGGGCAGCGGGATGACGCCGAGGCGCATCACGTCGTAGCGCGGCGAGCCGAACGCGGCGCCCATCTCGATCGCGCAGCACGCGAGGCCCCACTGGTACACCCACAGCGAGTACGAGCGGCTCATGTTGAAGAGCTTGGTGAGGGGTGCCGGCATGCGGCCCCGGTCGACGAGACCCATGTCAGCTCCACGCTCCGATCATCACGAACAGCCTCACACCCACCTGAGCAGCCCTCGCTTCCAGGCGTAGACCAGTCCATCGAGCAGCAGCACGATGAAGATCAACATGGCAACCAGTCCGAAGGTGCCGTATCGCTCGATGTTCGCGGCCCACGGGAAGAGGAACACCGCTTCCACGTCGAAGATCACGAACAGCAGGGCGAACACGTAGTAGCGGACCTGGCTCTGGGACCATCCGATGCCGACCGGGTCGACGCCCGACTCGTACGCGATCCCCTTGTCGTAGTTGGGGCTCGACGGACGGACGAGGGCTGCCAACCCGAGCAGGATTCCGCCGATCGCCAAGGCGGCGAGGCCGAACCAGACCACGGTCAAGTAATCGCGCAGGAACTCCGACATCGGGTCGAGAACTTATCAGGGGCCGGGAAAACCCACCCAAATGTGGCCCGGGCGCCGACGTGCCCGTGACTCAGAGGAACTCGCCGTCGGTGGCCTCGGGTTCACCGATGACCGTCCACACCGCTCCGGCGAGGACCGCGCCGATCGCCGGGAACAGGATGAACGCCCACACCTGGCCGAGTGCCCAGTCGCCCTGGAACACCGCTGTCGCGAGCGAACGGGCCGGGTTGACCGAGGTGTTCGACACCGGAATCGAGATCATGTGCACCAACGCGAGGCCGAACCCCGCCGCGATCGGCCCGAATCCGGTCGGAACGCCCTTGGTCGTCGTCGTGCCCAGCACGATCAGCACGAACACCGCCGTGATGATGATCTCGATGATCGCCACCGACAGCAGGTCGAAGCCACCCGGCGAGTGCTCGCCGTAGCCGTTCGACGCGAACCCTGCGTCCTGCGCCGCGGACAGGTAGCCGTCGGTGCCGCTCAGGGTGAGAGCGATGATGCCGGCGCCGATGATGCCGCCGACGAACTGGCCGACGAAGTACGGCGCGGACTTCGCAGCGTCGAGCTTCTTGGCCATGATCATGCCGATCGTGACCGCCGGGTTGATGTGACAACCGGAGATCCGGCCGATCAGGTAGGCCATGCAGAGCAAGCTGAGACCGAAGGCCAGTGACACACCGAGAGCCCCGACGTCGAGACCTTCGTTGAAACCGCCGGTGGCGAAGATGGCCGTGCCCGGCCCGCCGATCACCAGCACAGCGGTGCCGAGGGCCTCGGCGATCGGAATCCGTACGTTGTCGTTCACCTGGAGGTCCTCGATTCGGTTCGTGCGATGGCGATGTCCCGACGCCGAGCGTAGATCGGTCGACTCAGGCATCCGGGGACCCGGAACGGCTGGATAGGTTCACCCGGTGGACAACCGCCGCGCGCTGTTCCTCCTGATCCTGGGCGTAACCGGTACCGGGATCATGGGCAACACGCTGCTCGCGCCGGCTGTGCCGAACATCCTCGACGAGTTCGGCGTCAGCGACAGTGGCGCCGGGTTGCTGATCGCGGCCACCTCGTTCCCGGGCATCTTCATGGCGCCGGTGATCGGTGTCATGGCGGACCGCCTCGGTCGCAGACGGGTGCTGGTCCCCTGCCTCGCGATGTTCGGTGTGTCGGGCATCGCTGCGGCGTTGGCGCCGAGCTTCGCGTTCCTGATCGTCGCCCGATTGGGCATGGGTGTCGGCGCCGCCGGCCTCATCAACCTGGCCGTCGTCCTGATCGGCGACTACTGGACGGGGCTGGACCGCACGCGCTTGATCGGCCGGAATGCGGCATTCCTGACGGTCTGTCTGGCGATCCTGCCGCCAGTCGGAGGCATTCTGACCGACCTCGCGAGCTGGCGTCTCGCGTTGGCGCCCTACGGGTTCGGCCTGATCGTGGCATTTGCTGCGTGGCGGATGCTGCCGGCCGGCAGGCCTGACACGAACGTGTCGATCAGCGACCAACTGGCCGGGATCAGGCAGGTCGTCAAACGGCCCGAGGTCATCGTGGTCCTGATCGGCGGCACCGTGTCGTTCATCATGATCTTCGGGGTGTTCCTGTCGACCCTGCCGATCCACCTCGAGGACCAGTTCGGCTACAGCGCCTCGATGCGCGGGCTGTTTCTCGCGATCCCGGCGATCCCGTCGACGCTCGTGGCATTCAACGTGCAGCGGATCCGCACCTACGTCGATCCACGGCCACTCCTCGTCGGCTGCTCGCTGCTCTTCGCTGCGGGTTTCGCACTGATCGGGGCCACCGAGATCGCCGGGTTCGTCGTGCTCGGCTGCATCGTCTACGGCGCCGGTGAGGGTGCGCTCTTCCCGACCCTGCAGGACCTCTCCGTCGAGTTGTCACCGCCCGAACATCGTGGAGCAATCGTCGCGATCTACGTCGGAGCGGCTCGGCTCGGCCAGACGATCGGGCCACTCGGCGCCGCGGCGGTGTTCGGCGCCACCTCGACGTTCTGGGCGCTGCACCTCGGCGTCGGTCTGGCGATCGGGCTCGGCCTCATGTTCCTGTTCGCGCCGACGAGCGGCCGCTCCCCCGCCGTCGCAGTCGACTGAGGTTCAGCTCCCGTCGAGGATCGGCGCGAGGTGGGTCTCGGCCTCCTCGATGGTCCAGCCCTTGCGCTCGGCGTAGGAGGCGAGCTGATCGCGTTTGATCTTGCCGACGCCGAAATACTTGGCGTCGGGGTGCGCGAAGTAGAGACCGGACACCGACGAGCCTGGCCACATGGCGAACGACTCGGTGAGTTCGACACCGATCGCGTCGGTCGCGTCCAGGAGCTCGAAGAGCGCGCCCTTCTCGGTGTGGTCGGGTTGGCTCGGGTAACCCGGCGCAGGACGGATGCCCTGGAACGACTCGTGCAGGAGTTCGTCGGGCGTGAAGGACTCGTCGGGGGCGTAGGCCCACAGCTCGGTGCGCACCCGCTCGTGCATCCGCTCGGCGAACGCCTCGGCGATGCGATCCGCCACCGCCTTCAGCAGGATCGAGGAGTAGTCGTCGTTGTCGGCCTCGAACTGCTCGGCGATCGCGATCTCCTCGGGGCCGGCGGTGACGACGAAGCCACCCAGCCAGTCGGCGACACCTGAGTCAGCGGGGGCGACGAAGTCGGACAGGCTGAGGTTCGCCTTGCCGTCGGACTTGGTCGCCTGCTGGCGGATGCCGTGCAGTCGGGCACGCTCCTCGGTACGGGTCTCGTCGGCAAAGACGACGATGTCGTCGCCGTCGGCGTGAGCTGGCCAGAACCCGACAACCGCCTTGGGCCGGAACCAGTGCTCCGTAACGATCTTGTCGAGCATCGCCCGGGCATCGTCGTACAGCGGCTTCGCCGCGTCGGCGAACTCCGGATCGGTGAGGACCTCGGGGAACTTCGAACGGATCCCCCACGTGCGGAAGAACGGTGTCCAGTCGATGTACGGCACGAGTTCGGCGACGTCGTAGTCGTCGAACACACGCGTCCCGACGAACGTCGGCTCGGTGATGGTCGTGTCGTCGAACGTGGCATCGAGCCGGTTGGCGCGGGCGACGTCGATCGACACGCGGTCTCGTTCGACGGTCGCACGGGCGTGGGACTCGACGACGCGGGCGTACTCGGTTTCGAGATCGGCCAGGAAGCCGTCGCGCTGGGTGTTCGACAGCAGCGCCGAGATCACGCCGGACGCGCGGCTGGCGTCGCCGACGTGCACGACCGGACCGTGGTAGGCGGGGTCGATCTTCAGGCTGGTGTGCAGACGGCTGGTGGTGGCGCCGCCGATCAGGAGCGGCGTGGTGAAGCCGAGGCGCTCCATCTCGCTGGCGACGCGCACCATCTCGTCGAGCGACGGCGTGATGAGGCCGGACAGCCCGATGATGTCGACGTCGCGCTCCTTGGCGGTGTCGAGGATCGTCTGAGCCGGCACCATCACGCCGAGGTCGATCACCTCGTAGTTCGAACAGCCGAGCACCACGCCGACGATGTTCTTGCCGATGTCGTGCACGTCGCCCTTCACCGTGGCGAGCAACACGCGGCCGGCCTTCGACGCGGCTCCGTCCTCGCCCTCGGCTTCGATGAACGGGGTGAGGTAGGCGACCGCCTGCTTCATCACGCGAGCCGACTTCACGACCTGTGGCAGGAACATCTTGCCGGCACCGAACAGGTCGCCGACCGTGTTCATCCCGCTCATCAGCGGGCCTTCGATCACGTCGACGGCCCGGTCGGACGCCGCGCGCGCCTCTTCCACGTCAGCCTCGATGAACACGGTGATCCCGTTGACGAGCGCGTGATCGATGCGGCGAACGACGTCCCACGAACGCCACTCCGCTGCAGCGGGGTCGACGGCCTCGGCGCCGTCACCGGCGAAGCGCGCGGCGGCGTCGAGCAGCCGCTCGGTGGCGTCGGGGCGCCGAGCGAGGACGACGTCCTCGCACAGCTCGCGCAACTCGGGATCGATCTGGTCGTACACGGCGAGCTGGCCGGCATTGACGATGCCCATCCGCATGCCGGCCTCGACCGCCTTGAGCAGGAACACCGAGTGCATCGCTTCGCGCACCGGCTCGTTGCCGCGGAACGAGAACGACAGGTTCGACACGCCGCCCGAGATGTTGACGTACGGGAGCTCGTCGGTGATCTGCAGGGTCGCTTCGATGAAGTCGAGGCCGTACCGATTGTGCTCCTCGATGCCGGTGGCGACGGCGAAGATGTTGGGGTCGATGATGATGTCCTCGGGCGGGAACCCGACCTCGTCGACCAGGAGGTGGTAGGCGCGCCGGGCGATGTCGACCTTGCGCTCGACCGTGTCGGCCTGGCCGACCTCGTCGAAGGCCATCACGATGACGGCGGCGCCGTAGTCGAGACAGGTTCGGGCCTGCGCGAGGAACGCCTCCTCGCCCTCCTTCATCGAGATCGAGTTGACGATCGGCTTGCCCTGCACGCACTGCAGGCCGGCCTCGATCACCTCGAACTTCGACGAGTCGATCATGATCGGCACGCGAGCGATGTCGGGCTCCGACGCGATCAGGTTGAGGAACGTCGTCATCGCCTGCACGCCGTCGATCAGCCCGTCGTCCATGTTGACGTCGATGATCTGCGCGCCGCTCTCGACCTGCTGCAGCGCCACCACGAGCGCCTCGCCGTACTCGTTGTCCTTGATCAGGCGCCGGAACTTCGCCGAACCGGTGATGTTCGTGCGCTCGCCGACGTTGACGAACGGGATGTCGTCGGTGAGCGCGAACGGCTCGAGACCCGACAGCTCGAGGCGGGGCGTGCGCGTGGGCACGACCCGCGGTGCCTTGCCCTCCACCGCTTCGGCGATCGCGCCGATGTGCGCGGGCGTCGTGCCGCAGCATCCGCCGACCACGTTGACCAGCCCGGCCTCGGCGAACTCGCCGACGAAGGCAGCCGTCTGCTCGGGTGTCTCGTCGTAGCCGCCGAGCTCGTTGGGGAGCCCGGCGTTCGGATAGGCGCAGATCAGCGTGTCAGCGACGGTGGCCAGCTCGACGAGGTGCGGGCGCAGCTCCTCGGCGCCGAGCGCGCAGTTCAACCCGACCGTCAGCGGTTTCGCGTGGCGGATCGACTGCCAGAACGCTGCGGGTGTCTGCCCCGACAGCGTGCGCCCGGAGCGGTCGGTGATCGTGCCGGAGATCATCAGCGGCAGCTGCGTGCCGTGCGCCTGCATCGCCCGCCGGCTCGCGACGATCGCCGCCTTCGCGTTGAGCGTGTCGAAGATGGTCTCGATCAAGATCGCGTCGACGCCGCCGCGCAGGAGCGCCTCGATCTGCTCCTGGTACGCATCCGCGAGCGCACCGAACGTGATCGCGCGGTAGCCGGGGTCCTCCACCTTCGGCGACAGCGACAGCGTCATGTTCGTCGGGCCGACCGCGCCGGCGACGAAGCGGCGACGACCGTCGGCTCCCTGCGCCTCCTCGGCGGCCTCGCGAGCAAGACGGGCGGCGGCCTCGTTGAGCTCGATGACCTGGTCGACGGTGCCGTAGTCGCCCTGGGACACCCGGTTGGCCGAGAACGTGTTGGTCTCGGCGATGTCGGCGCCGGCGAGGAAGTAGCGCAGGTGGATGTCACGCATCGCGTCGGCCTGGGTGAGCGTCAACAACTCGTTGTTGCCAGCGAGGTCGCAGCCGTGATCGCAGAACCGGTCGCCCCGGAATGCCTCGTCGGACAGGCCGAGCGTCTGGATCTCGGTGCCCATCGCGCCGTCGAGCACGACGATGCGCTCGCGGGCGAGCTGCGCAATCGGGTGATCGTGGAAGGGGTGGTCGTGCATGGTCATGCGACTTCTCTCGTTGCGTGCGCTTCGATGGCTGGGGTGCGGTTGGTGGCGAGCCAGACGGTGACGGTGAGGCCGTCCTGGCCCGCGGGGGGTTCGACGTCGACGATGGTGGGACAGTCGAAGCCGGCCTGGTCGAACAGGTCGACGAGGTGCTGGTGGCTGAACCCGAGACGCCGGTGCGCGGCACCGCGGAGGAAATCGTGGCGGTGTGGCGCGAAGTCGACGACCAGGAGGCGACCTCCCGGTGCGACGAGCTTGGCCGCCTCGGAGATGGCCCGTCCGGGGTCGTCGAGGTAGTGGAGCACCTGATGGATCACGACGAGGTCGAAGCTCGCGCCGTCGAACGGCGGGCTGTGCACGTCGCCCTGGCGGAGCTCCCAGTCGGAGATGCCGGCGTGCTCGAGGTTGGCGCGGGCGACCGACAGCATCGAGTGGCTGCTGTCGAGGCCGATGGCGCGGTCGGCTCGACCGGCGAAGAGCTGCAGCATCCGACCCGTCCCGGTTCCGACGTCGAGCATGCGACCCAACCGCTGGTCACCAACGGCGGCGAGGATCGCCGCTTCGACGGTGTCGGCGGCGGCGTGGAGCGACCGCTCCTCGTCCCAGATCGGTGCGATCTGCTCGAAGTACTCGCTGGCCGCCGCGCTGCGCCGGGCGCGCACGTTGTCGAGCCGAGCCAGGTCCGCCTCGAGCACGGCGTCGCCGTTGCCGACCGAGGCGATCGCGGTGTCGACGAGCTCGAGGCGCCGATCGTCCTCGACGAGGCGGAAGAACACCCAGGTCCCTTCGCGGTGCTTGCTGACGAGCCCGGCGTCGACGAGCAGCCTGAGGTGGCGTGACACCCGCGGCTGGCTCTGTCCGAGGATCTCGGTGAGGTCGGTGACGGTCAGTTCACCGTGAGCGAGCAGCGCGACGATGCGCAGGCGGGTTTCCTCGGCGATCGCCTTGAGCGCGTCGAGCGCGACGTCCAATGACATCCGAGGATCATATAACGACATGTGCATGTCTGCAATGGGTGGCCGGCACCCCGTCTCGGTTCTCGTGGACAATTCCACCACTGGGAGGTGAAGAAGATCACGAGAACGGGGAACGGGTACGGTCGAGCGAATGACAACGGTGTTCCATCTGGGTTTGACGGCGGAGATGTTGCAGGGGGCAACCGTGGCGCTCATGCCTGGCGATCCTGCCCGCGTCGAGCCGATCGCGGCGGCCATGGATCGCCACGAGTTCCTCGCCTCACATCGGGAGTTCACGTCGATTCTGGGTTGGATCGACGACACCCCGGTCGTGGTCTGCTCGACCGGGATCGGCGGTCCGTCGGTGTCGATCGCCGTCGAGGAGCTGGCACAACTCGGCGTCCGGACATTCCTGCGCGTCGGCACCACCGGCGGCATCCAGCCACACCTCGAACTCGGCGACGTGATCGTCACCACCGGTGCCGTGCGTCTCGACGGGGCGAGCCTGCATTTCGCCCCGATGGAGTACCCGGCGGTGGCCGACTTCGCGTGCACCACGGCGTTGGTCGAGGCAGCGCGGTCGATGGGAATCGAACCACACATCGGCATCACCGCATCTGCTGACACCTTTTATCCGGGCCAGGAGCGCTACGACACCTACTCAGGACGCGTCACCCGGCGGTTCCGAGGGAGCCTCGAAGAGTGGCAGACGATGGGTGTGCTCAACTACGAGATGGAATCGTCGACGCTGTTCACGATGTGTTCCTCGTCAGGTCTGCGTGCCGGATGCGTGGCAGGTGTGCTCGTCAACCGCACCCAGACCGAGACACCGAGCGAGGAGACGGCCAAACGGATCGAGGCGACGTCGGTCGCCGTGGCGGTCGAGGCCGCCCGCCGGCTGGTCTCCTGACGCGCAATTCCCGTTTGCGTTGCAGTTCGGATGGGACGGGTCACCGAAAGCGCGACGCAAACGAGGAATTGGACGCCGTCGACTCGCTACTTCGAGGTTCCTGCGGCGATGTCGTTGGCAGCGAGGAAGGCCCGGTACAGGTCGAGCAGCGACTGCTTCTGCGTGTCGCTGAGGCGATCGTCGGTCGCGATTGCCGACTCGGGCGACTGTGCGGCGGCCGCCTCGTCGTGGCGTCCGAGGAATGCGAGCAGCTTCTCGTTGGGCACGTTCAACGCCTGAGACAACCCGTTGAGCACGCGGACCGACGGCTCGTGCAGACCACGCTCGAGCTGGCTGAGGTAGGCGTCGGAGAGATCGGCGAGTCGAGCCAGTTCACGCTGGGAGAGATCCGCGATGCGTCGCTGGCTCTTGATGAAGTCGCCGAGCGCGCCGACGCCGCGCCCGGAGCGGGACTCGGCGCGGTCGTCGTTGCGATCGGTCATGGGGACAATCTACGACGGTGATGCCGACCGGACCGGGGGGCGGTCCGGTGACACCACCGTCGAAGAACTCACTTGGAGGCGACGGCCTTCTTGGCGACGGTCTTCCTGGCCGGACGCTTGGCAGCAGCCTTCTTGGCCGGGGCCTTCCGGGCAGCAGCCTTCTTCGCCGGGGCCTTCTTGGCGACGGTCTTGCCGGCGTCGGTGACGGTCTTGGTGGCCGTGTCGGCGACGTTCTTCGCTGCGCCGACGACCTTGTCGGAAGCGGCCTTGGCATTGTCGGCCGTGATCATCTCGGCGACACGCTGGTTCATGTCGCGGTTCAGCGACACGGCGCGCTCGACGAACTCGAGGTAGCGCTCACCGGCGACGGATGCCGTCGGGAGGCGGTCGGCGAAGGGCAGCTCCACGTTGAACTGCTCCGACACTCGGTCGGCGGTGGTGACAGCCATGTCGACGATGCGTCGGTTGGCGTCGAGTACGGCGTCGAGGACCTGGTCGCTCGTGGTGGTGAACCGCTCGCTGACGTTGGTGTCGTTGACGGTCTTGGTGATGGTGTCGTTGATGTCGTTCACGGTGCGGCTGACGTTGTCGGTCGTCTCGTTGGCGAACTTGGTGATCTGCTCGAACATGTCGAACTCCTTTGACGGTGGGTGTACTGGGGGCTTGCGGCCAGATTGTGCTGTGCACGATCTGCCGTTCTGATGCGAACTATACCACGCATTTCGTGGTACGCAACACCTGTGCTTGAAATATCTCGCACGCCTCTCGGGCCGGATGACCGAGCCCGGACCCGATCGGTGTGGCGACGAGGCCTATCGTGGCGGCGTGGGAGGAAGCCGGGTGTCGAGTGCGCTGCTCGTTGGTGCTGTGGCGTTGCTCGGCGCGTTCGCTCTCGCCTCGTGCGACGACGACGAGACGCCGGCCGGCGCGGTCGGGCCTGCCGACGCGATCACCGCGGTCGTCGCATGGCAGGCCAGCGAGCAGGAGCCCGTGATCGCCGACGACGGCGAGGTGCAGCTCCCCGTGATCTACGTCGTCGCCGACGCGGGAACGACGATCGACGTGGGCGTGCAGGCGGCGGTCGCAGCGTCGACGGTCGACTGGGCCACCGTGCGATTCGCAGACGACATCGCCGACACCTTCGACCCCGGCCTCGAGGGCGAGCCGGTGCGCAATGACGGGGTGATGCTGCTCGTCGGACCGATCCCCGATCCGGCACGATCGATCGAACTCACGCTGGTCCGCTACACGGCCCTCAACGACGGCGAGCCCGTCGTCGTCACGATCGTCAGTGAGCCGGCGCCCGACGACACGACCGACGTCCCCGCACCGCGGGCGACGGTCACGTCGGCGACGCAGCTCTGATCATCGTGTCGGCGAGCTCCAGGGCTCGGAGCGCATCGCTCTCGCCCACGTCCTCGTCGACGTCGATCGCTCGTCGACGGAGATCGTCGAGCCGGCAGCGTCGATCGTCGTCGATCATCGGCCCGGCGACGCTCTGGGCGAGATCGACAGCGGCGGACGCATCGACGATGGCGACGCGCACCGACCCTGCCTCCAACGCCTGATGAGCCATCGCGAGCCGGACGTGCGCTCCGCCGAGGTGTTCTTCGGGTGGCCCCTCGAAGCGATGGGCCTCGCGCACACCTCGCACGAACACCGCCAGCGCCGGTACGTAGATCGCAGTGAGCACGGTCATGCTCACCTCGACGGGCAGCGAGATCGGCGTGGCCAGCACACCGCCGAACACCCAGGCGAGCTGGAATCGCGTCTCGTAGCGGGCGCCGGCTCGACCGAGCAACGCTTCGGGCGCCCGGCGCTGTAACAGTCCGTCGAACGCATTGCGGCCGAGCGTGGTCGACAGCCCGACGAGACCCGACGTGACGATCAGGAGCGGCAGGGATGCACCGAGGATCCCCACCGCAGTGAACACCGCCGGCAACGCCAGCGAGAGTCCGATCAACTGCTCCTCGCTGAACCAGCGACGCAGGACCGTCGCCGCCGTGTGACCGAGGAACGCACCGACGCCGTAGGCGGCCGCCGCCAATCCGTAGACCAGCGCCGGCTCGCTCGATCGGCGCAGTGTGAAGGCGAGGGTGAAGATGAAGAAGCCGACCGCCGCGCGAATGGCCAGCAGACCGATCGACGACACCACCACGGTGGGGAGGTGAGTCTCGGCGTACTCGACGTCGTCCGGCGTCACGGCGGTTTCCGAGCGCGGTCGCGCTCGGAGGACCGCGGCGCCCGCAAACGCGAACAACACCGCGGCGGCTCGCAGCGACCACTCGGCGCCGGCGGTTGCGTACACACCACTGCCGGCCACCACGCCGATCGCCGCCGTGATGCTGGAGAAGCGAGCGAGGCGCGCATTGGTCGCGACGAGTTCCTCCGGGTCGTCGACGAGCGTCTGCACCAGTGTCTGCTTGACGATGCCCGAGGCCTTGCTCGCGATCAGCAGCAGCAGGACGACCGGGTAGAAGGCGACCTGGTACAAGGTCAACGCGAGGACGAGACAGAAGACACCACGCGACACGAAGAACCCTGCGGCGACGAACCGCTGCGAACGACGGAACCGGTCGACGGCGGGACCGACCAGCGGCGACAGCACCGCGAGCGGCGCCATCGTGATCAGCAGGTACAGCAGCACCTGCTCTCGGGATGCATCGGGGCTGACGTTGAAGAACAGCGAGCCAGCGAGGCTGACGGAGACGAATGCGTCACCGGCTGCCGCGAGCGCCTGCGCGGTGGCGAGGGGAACCACCGCTCCCCTGCCGATCAGCGTCTGACGCAACCGGACGTGAATCGGCGCACGTTCGATCGTGGTCGATGCGCTCCCCTCGTTCTCGCGGCCGTCGGGCACGTCACCATCTTGCTGCATTCGGCCGGGCAGCACCCTGATGGGCACGGGTCGGACTCGCTCGTTGTGCGAGAGTTTCCCGATGTGTGTGACCGACGACGGACAGAGGTAGGTGCCGTGACGTTCCCTTCGGATCTCGAGATCGCACGCCAGGCCAAGCTGGCGCCATTGGCCGACATCGCATCATCGGTGGGAATCCCGCTCGACCTGCTCGAGCCCTACGGCTCCGGTGCAGCGAAGATCGACCTCCGGGCGATCGACGCGATGGCCGACCGTCCCCGCGCGAAGTACGTCGTGGTCTCGGCGATCACGCCAACCCCCCTCGGCGAGGGCAAGACCACCGTCGCCGTCGGATTGGGCCAGGGGTTCTCGCACATCGGCAAGCAGGCCACGCTGGCGATCCGCCAACCGTCGATGGGGCCGACCTTCGGCATCAAGGGCGGCGCCGCCGGCGGTGGGTACAGCCAGGTCGTTCCGATGGAGCTGCTCAACCTCCACCTCACCGGCGACGTCCACGCCGTCACCGCCGCCACCAACATGTGCGCCGCAGCGGTCGATGCGCACGTGTTCCACGGCAACGCGTCGGGGCTCGATCCGCACCAGATCACCTGGCGCCGCTCGATCGACGTCAACGACCGCTCGTTGCGCAACGTCGTCACCGGGCTGGGGTCTCGGCTCGACGGCAACCCGCGTGAGACAGGCTTCGACATCACCGCAGCCTCCGAAGTGATGGCGACGCTGGCGTTGTGCACCGACCTGCAGGACCTCCGCCGCCGCCTCGGTCGGATCGTCGTCGGGTACACGACATCGGGCGATCCGGTCACCGCCGAGGACGTCGAGGTCGCCGGCGCGATGGCCGTGATCCTGCGCGAGGCGATCAAGCCGAACCTGATGCAGACGCTGGAGAACACGCCGGTCCTTGTCCACGCCGGGCCATTCGGCAACATCGCCACGGGTAACTCGTCGATCGTCGCCGACCTGATCGGCATCCACATGGGCGACTACCTCGTCACCGAGGCCGGATTCGGGGCCGACATGGGCGCCGAGCGGTTCTTCAACATCAAGTGCCGCGTCTCGGGTCTCACCCCCGACGCCGCCGTCCTCGTCGCCACCGTCCGCGGGCTGAAGGCCCACAGCGGCAAGCACCACATTGTCGCCGGCCGGCCACTGCCCGAGGCGATCCTCGCGGAGAACCCCGACGAGGTACACGAGGGCGGGGCCAACCTCCGCAAGCAGTTGGAGAACATGCGCATCCACGGCTGCACGCCGGTGGTGGCGATCAACGTGTTCCCCGGCGACCATCCCGCCGACATCGCCGCCATCGAGGAGATCGCCGCCGAGTTCGGAGCCCGCTCGGCGGTGTCGACGCACTTCGTCGACGGCGGCGCCGGGGCGAAGGAACTCGCTGCGGTCGTTGCCGAAGCGGCCGAGGAGCCGAGCGAGTTCGCCGTGCTCTACCCCGACGAGATGTCGCTGCGCGACAAGATCCACACCGTCGCCACGAAGGTCTACGGCGCCGACGGGGTCGACTACACGCCGCAGGCCGCACGCGAGATCGACAACTACGAACGCAACGGGTTCGGCGACCTACCGGTGTGCATCGCCAAGACCCACCTGTCGATCTCGTCCGACCCGACGCTGCGCGGCGCACCGACCGGCTGGATGCTTCCGGTTCGCGAGGTGCGAGCGTCGGTGGGCGCCGGTTTCGTCTACCCGATCTGCGGAGCGATGAGCACGATGCCGGGCCTCGGAGCGTCGCCGGCACTGCAGCGCATCGACATCGACGCCGACGGCAACATCGTCGGCCTGAGCTGACGGCACCGACGTTGGCGGCAGCACCGCTCGACGCGCTGCGCGCACTGCGCGACGTGCTCTGGGATCCCGAGCGCGGGATGGACCGGTACGCGCCGGGCGTGGCGCCTGGCGTCGACATCTCGTCGCTGAACCTGCACGCCGTCCGCGAGACGGCGAACGGAGCGTTCCTCGACCTGCAGGACGGCAACGTCGACCGGGCGGTGACGGCGCTGCGCAACGTCCTGGCGCTGCAGTACCCCGTGTCCGAGCGCCCGTGGAGCGCGACGTTCCCCACGTCAGCAGAACAGCCCGAGCCGCCGGGCGACGACGCGGTCGAGTGGGTGCACTACGACCCGAACTGGCGCCAGTTCCTCGGCATGACCCTGGCACTGTGCGCGCTCGTGCACGGCCCGTCGTTGCCGAGCGACGTCACCGCAGGGATCGACGAGGCGCTGCGGCGCTGCGTGGCCGGCGAGCCCGACGATCGGATCCCGAGCTGGTACACCAACCCGAACCTGATGCACGTCTGGCTCCAGGGTCACCTCGCCGCAGCGACCGGCGACCCGGCACTCCGCGCCAGAGCCCACAGCCGGCTGGCTGGACCGATGGAACGCCTCCTGCGCTACGGCGACGTCGATGAGTACAACTCGCCGACCTACGACGGCATCGACCTGCTGGCACTCGGGCTCTGGGCGACGCACCCACCGACACCTGGTTTCGCCGACGCCGCGTCGACGATGCTCCCGGCGATCGGCAAGCGCATCTCGACGCTATACCACCGGCGATTCGGCACGTCGTGCGGACCGTACATCCGCGCCTACGGACTCGATCCGCGGTCGTACGTGTCGCTGTCGGGCCTGCTGTATTCGGTGTGCGGCGAGGATCCGGGCACGGTGCTGCCGTCACCGATCACGTCCGACACCGTGCACGTGCACGACCTGTACTTCCTGCCGCTGCTGCAGCACGTCGCGCCCGTCATCACGCCACATCTCCGGTTGTCCGCTGTCACCGACGAACGGCGCCACGTCCAGCGGTTCCGCGACTCGGTGGCGGAGAGTCTGCTGCGCCCCGACCTCGCCGTCGGTTGGGAGCGCGGCCGTCGCCACCAGGCGTCACTCGACCAGTACGTGCCGTTCACCGCTCACGTCGCCGAACCCGACGGCACCACGACGGCGTTCGGCGTGATGCTGCCGCCCGAGTCCGCCTGGGTCGACGTCGAACGCGTCGGCGATCTCGAGTTCGTGGTGCGTGCGGCGGGCCGGGGGAACACGGTTGGACTGAGGTTTGTCGGCGGACCGTCCAGCCGCTCGCTCGACGGTCCGCTGGGCATCGGACGCGTCGGTGTGGACTTCGACGTGGCCCCGACGGAGGTCGCCGACCGTTCGACACACGGGCGCTCCGAACTCGTCCTCACGTGGTCGGGCGACACCGTCGTCGGCCGCATCTCGATCACCGACTGAGCACGTCGGAAATCACAGCTCGGGCTGTCGACTCAGTCGCTCGCGCGACGCGCGCAACGGCCTCGACGTGAGGCGGATCGCGAAGTCGGTCGCTCGAGCCGGGACCGGAACGAACGGACCCTGCATGTCGCGCGGCGCGGCATCCTCGGTCACGAGGCGGTACGCGACGTAGACAGCGACCAGTCCGTGGGTGGCGACGAGGCACCAGAAGAACGACGTCTCGCCGAACGTCGACATGATGACGCCCGCGATCACCGGCCCGAGCACGGCGCCGGTGCCGTTGACGCGCAGCGACGCGCCGCTCGCGCCCATCGCCGTGCCCGGCGCCGACCGGTCGAGCGTGTGCGACAGCAACAGCGAGTAGAGCGAGAAGCTGAGCCCGCCGAGCACGAGCATCACCGGGAGTACAACGACGTTGCCCTCGGGCATCACCGCCAGCAGCACGGTGATCGCCGCCGACGTGAGCGCCACGACGAAGATCACACCGCGCCGGGGCAGCCGGTCCGACGCCCATCCGATCGGCCACTGGAACACCAACGCACCGAGCGACGGGAGCGCGAGGAACGCGGCCGTCATCCCCGGCCCGAATCCGGCTCTCGTGGCGTACACGGCGCTGAGGCCGAAGAGGATGCCGTGCGAGGCGCCGACGAAGAAGATCCCGACCATCCCGGTCGGCGCGGTCCGGAAGAACTCGCGCATCTTCATCGTCGGGGACACACGAACCGGTGGCGCCTCGGTGGTGGCGGCCAGCGCGATGGGCACGAACGACATCGACACCAGGATCGACGCAACGACGAAGAGCGTCGCGTCGCCGGGGTCGCCGGTGGCGATGAGAAGTTGCCCCAACCCGAGGCCCCCCATCGAGGCGATCATGTACACCGCCAGTGTCCGTCCCCGGGTACTGGGCGTCGACGCGTCGTTCAGCCACGACTCGACCACGACGTAGAGCCCGGCCATGCAGAACCCGAACACGAACCGCAGCACACCCCAGCTGACCGGGTTGACCCACACGAAGTGCACGAGCACCACACACGACGCGAGCGAGGCGAGGCTGGCGAACACCCGGATGTGACCCACATCGGACAGCCACCTGATCACGAGCACCGGCCCGAGCAGGAAGCCGGCGAAGTAGCACGCCATCACCGCACCGCTGGCGCGGACGTCGAAGCCCTCGTCGACCATGCGCACCCCGAGCACCGCGAGGTTGAGGCCGTTGCCGATCATCAGCACCGTGAATCCGAGGAACAGCGTCCAGAGCGCCAGACCGCCGCGCACCGTCGGATGGAGGTGCTCCTCGGAGGCTGGTTCGGTCACGGACACGCGCGTCGCACGCTACCGACGGCGGCCGCGCAGCCGGTCGAGTTCGCGACGGTCACGCTTCGTCGGGCGCCCTGCGCCGCGATCGCGCTGGAACACCGGCACGTCGACCTCGCGTTCTGGCGGAGGCGGACTGTGGTCGACGAAGCAGTCGACCGCAACGGCGGCGCCCACTCGTTTGACGATCAGGGCGGTCACCTCGAGGATCCGTTCCCGATCGTGGAGGTACGCCTCGACCCGATCGCCGACCTTGACCGGTGTCGCCGGCTTGGCCGCCTTCCCGTTGACCTTCACGTGCCCGCCCCGGCACGCCGCGGCCGCATCGCTGCGCGTCTTGGTCATCCG
>DATKXG010000080.1:0-4713 GCA_035529175.1 Ilumatobacteraceae bacterium | reverse complement strand
GACGTCAAGGCCCAGGTCGGCGTCCGCCCCATCGGCGTGCTGATCGGGCTGCAGGCCACCGCCAACCCGTTCATGTTCTGCCCGTCGTACCGCCAGCTGCACTCGCTCACCCACGTCGAGCGCCTCGCTCGCCTGCGCGATGCCGACGTGCGACGCACGCTGCTGGAGGAGCACGCGGCGTCGAGTCCGTCCGGGTTCGTCGGCATCCTGCACTCGGGCTACGACCGCATGTACCCGCTGTCGGACCCACCGGACTACGAGCCGACACCCGCCGACAGCGTCGCCGGGCGTGCCGCCGCAGTCGGCGCCGAGCCCGACGAGCTGCTCTACGACCTGCTGCTCGACGGCGACGGCAGCCGCCTGCTGTACATCCCGCTCATGAACTATGCACGCGGAGATCTCGCCGACGTGCGCGAGATGCTGACGTCGCCCAATGCCATGTTCGGCTTGTCCGATGCCGGCGCACACTGCAACTCGATCTGCGACGGCAGCTTCCCCACCACCGCGATCACGCACTGGACACGCGATCGGTCCCGCGGCGAGCAACTCCCGTTGGAGTACGTCGTGCACCAGCAGACCCAGCGCACCGCTCGTCACGTGGGCTGGACCGATCGCGGCGTCGTCGCACCAGGGATGCTGGCCGACCTCAACGTGATCGACCACGACCGCCTCACGCTGCACCCGCCCGTGCTCGTCGCCGACCTTCCCGCGGGTGGCACACGCCTCATGCAGGCAGCAGATGGCTATGTCGCCACCCTCAAGCGCGGCGAGGTGATCGCCGAGGACGGCGAGTTGACCGGAGCCCGACCCGGTCGCCTCCAGCGCGGATCGGTTACCTGAGGCCAGGCCGTCCGACACCCCGTCTCGCGGGACCCCTCCATGACCGACTTCGTCGCCGCCCTCGCTGTCGCGTTCGGCGTCGTCTTCGTCGCCGAACTCGGCGACAAGACCCAGCTGCTCGCGCTCGGCTTCGGCGCACGGTTCTCGCTGCGCACGGTCGCGATCGGACTCGCCCTCGGTTATGGACTCGCCAACATCGTCGCCACGATCGTGGGAGGCGTTCTCGGCGCCGCGCTCCCCGACCGACCGATCCAGATCATCGGCGGCGCGGTGTTCCTCGGCTTCGCTGCACTCGCGGTACGGCGGGCCAGATCCGGCACGCCCGACGACGAGGACGCCGGGCAAGCGGACGCAGTGCACGGCACGACGACCCTGTCCGTGGTCGCATCGATCGCCGGGCTGATCGCCGTTGCCGAGATGGGTGACAAGACCCAGATCGCCACCGCCACGCTGGCGTCGCAATCCTCACCGGTGGGCGTGTGGATCGGCGCGACGCTCGGTGCGGCGTCGAGCGGCATGGTCGGCGCCGTCGCCGGCAACGTGATCGGGCACCGGATCTCCCTTCGGGCACTGCAGTTCGCGTCCGCCGCGCTGTTCGCACTGTTCGGCATCGCGATGCTCGCCGGTTGGTTCTGACCCCGGCCAGCGATGAGCGAACAGCCGCCATCCGGGCGCTTCGCTCATTGCGGAGCGGGATCGGCGACGTCAGTTGCGGTTGGCTTCGACGGCCTTGACCAGCCGGTCGAAGACGGCGTCGGGGTGGCCGATGCCGTTGATCACCACGAGGCGGTTCTGATCGCCGTAGTGCTTGATCAACGGGAACGTCTGCTCCTCGTAGAGGTCGAGACGCCGGTTGACCGAATCAGGTGTGTCGTCGGCGCGCTGCTGGACGTCACCGCCGCACACATCACAGATCCATGGATCGGGGTCGTTGCCGGTCGAGGTGTAGTTGGTGCCGCAGTCGCGGCACACCCGGCGGGCGGAGATGCGCTCGAGCACGATCTCACGCGGCACGTTCAGGTCGAGCACCACGTCGATCGGACGGTTGTCGGCGATCGCATCGAGTGCGTCGGCCTGCTCGATCGTGCGCGGGAACCCGTCGAGGATGTAGCCACGGGTCGACGCATCCGGCGCCGACAGCCGCTGGTCGATGAGGCCGATCATGATCTCGTCGCCGACGAGTCCGCCGGCATCCATCACCTGCTTGGCCATCAGGCCGAGCTCGGTGCCCTCGCGCACGGCGGCGCGCAGCATGTCTCCGGTGGAGATGTGCGGTACGACGAAGTGCCGGGACAACCGCACGCACTGCGTGCCCTTGCCGGCACCCTGTCGCCCGAGGATGATGAGGCGGGCGCCGGGGATCACCGCAGACCTACTTGAGGAATCCCTCGTAGTTGCGCAGCGTGAGCTGGCTGTCGATCTGACGCATCAGTTCGAGTGCGACACCGACCGAGATCAGCACGCTGGTGCCGGCGAACCCGAAGGAGTTGATGCCGGCGATGATCAACAGGATGTAGGGCAGCACGGCGATGATCGCGATGAACACGGCGCCGGGCAGCGTGATCCGGTTGACGGCCTTGGCCAGGTAGCGCTCGGTCTGCGGACCGGGGCGAACACCGGGGATGAAGCCGCCCTGTCGGCGCAGCTGGTCGGCCTGGCGCACCGGGTCGAAGGCGATCGAGTTGTAGAAGTAGGCGAACGCGATGATCATCAGGGCGAAGATCGTGATGTACACGAAGTTCTGCGGGTTGACGATGTAGCGATCGACGAACTGGGCGATCTCGCCACGCCATCCCTCGCCGGATCCGAGGAACTGCGAGAAGATCACCGGCAGCAGCAGGATCGAGCTGGCGAAGATGATCGGGATGACGCCCGACTGGTTGACCTTCAGCGGGATGTAGGTGTTCTGTCCGCCCATCATCCGGCGGCCCACGACGCGTTTCGCGAACTGGACGGGAATGCGACGTTGACCGAGTTCGACGTACACCACCGAGATGATGATCCCGATCGTGAGCACGATCATGGCGACGAACCAGAACACCTTGTTGAGCTGGAGGATGCTCCAGAACCCGCCGGGGAGGCTGGCGACCACCGACGCGAAGATGATCATCGACATGCCGTTGCCGATGCCTCGCTGGCTGATCAGCTCGGCCATCCACATCAGCACCGCGGTGCCGGCGACGAG
Source organism: Ilumatobacteraceae bacterium (assembly GCA_035529175.1). Taxonomy (GTDB): domain Bacteria; phylum Actinomycetota; class Acidimicrobiia; order Acidimicrobiales; family Ilumatobacteraceae; genus Sva-07. The sequence goes on along the minus strand of DATKXG010000080.1, from coordinate 1,688 downwards.
CGTCGGGATGATCAGGTAGCCACGCGGCCACACCCCGTCGGGCAGCAGCGGCACGGTCGGCGCGGCGCTCGCTGCGGAGAAGAACGCCGTTCCGCGGCCCGTTCCGAAGATGAACACCAGGCCGGTCGACTGCAGCGTGGCGAGGCCGATCGTGACGTAGCGGGTGTACTGCGTGATCTTGCGTTGGCCGACCGCGCCCTCCTGCTGCAGTTCCTCGAGTTTCGGGATCACCACACCGAGCACCTGCATGATGATGCTTGCGGTGATGTACGGCATGATGCCGAGCGCGAAGATCGAGAAGCTCTCGAACGCGCCACCGGAGAACAGGTTCAAGAACCCGAGTGCGCCCTGCTGGCCGGCCGACTCACGCAGCTGTTCGATGGCGATCGGGTCGACACCCGGCACCCGGATGAACACACCCAGGCGATAGACGGCGACCATCATGACGACGAACAAGAGCTTGTTGCGAAGGTCGTGGACCCTCCAGATGTTCGCCAGCTGCGAGAACACTCAGAACACTCCTGTGGTGTGAAAGTCGGCGTCGGGGTGACGTAGGGGATGGACGATGCTCGTCAGCGGTTGGCGAACTGGTTGCCCTGGACGGCGGGCCGACCGGCCTTTCCTTCCTCACGGAAGGGCAGTTCGATCAACGTCACCGTACCGCCTGCAGCCGTGACGGCTGCTTCAGCGGCGGCAGAGATCGCGTGCACGTGGAGGTCGACCTTGGTCGAGATCTCGCCGCGGGCGAGCACCTTCACGAACGACTTCTTGCGTACCACACCATTGGTGACGAGCACCTCGGGGGTCACGGTCGTCTCCCCGGTCTTGTCGACGAGCGCGCTGAGCGCATGCAGGTTGACGGCCTGGTACTCGACACGGAACGGGTTGTTGAACCCCTTCAGCTTCGGCACGCGCTGCTTGAGGGGGGTCTGGCCACCCTCGAAACCGCGGGCGACGGTGTTGCGCGCGCGCTGGCCCTTGGAGCCACGGCCGGCGGTCTTGCCGCCCTTGCCGCCGGTACCGCGACCGACTCGCTTCGCGTTCTTCGTGGCGCCGGGTGCCGGCGCGAGGTCATGGACCTGCATGGGTCAGCTCGCTTTCGTGTCTGCTGCGTCGGACACCTCAAGGAGGTGCGGGACCCGGGCGATCATGCCGCGGATCTCGGGACGGTCGGGCAGGGTGTTGGTCGAACCGATCTTGCCCAGGCCGAGGGCGCGCAGCGTGCCGCGGTGCTTGGGCTTGGTGCCGATCGAGGACTTGACCTGCGTGACGGTGATGGTGGACTCGCTCATTCGGCACCTCCGGTGGTGGTGGCAGCGGCAACACCGGCGCGGCTCTTCTGACGCTCGTTGTAGGCGTTCAGGAGACCCTTGGGCACGAACTCCTCGGCGGGCAGACCGCGGCGGGCCGCGATCTGGTCGGGGCGCTGCAACGACTTGAGGCCGGCCACCGTGGCGCGAGCGACGTTGATGTGGTTGGCCGAGCCGAGCGACTTGCAGAGCACGTCGTGGACGCCGGCCTCTTCGAGGATGACGCGGGCCGCGCCACCGGCGATCACACCGGTACCGGGCGCTGCGGGCTTCATCATGACCTTGCCGCCACCGGTGGTCCCGAGGACCGGGTGGATGATCGTGCTGCCGGCCATCGGCACCTCGAACAGGTTGCGCTTGGCTTCCTCGGTGCCCTTC
>DATKXG010000079.1:0-11036 GCA_035529175.1 Ilumatobacteraceae bacterium | reverse complement strand
GATGACGACCAACACGCCGATGTAGAGCGTGTCGCCGGTTTCGGCCACGCGGGTGCCGATCGCACCCATCAGCGCGACGAGCGCGGCATCGAGCGAGATCACCCGGTCGGCGAGCGACGGACCGCGCACGAGCCGGATGCCGGCCAGGATCCCGGCGAGCAGGAAGATCCCGACGGCGATGTCGGCGATCACTCGGCCACCTCGCTGACCGGGCCGACGGTGCCGGCTGGGCTGACGGGGAGGGCCCGGCAGGCCAGATCGGCGAGCTGTCGAACGTGCCGTCGGATCTCGTCGGACTTCTCGGCGTGCAGCACGTGCAGGTAGAGCCGTCCCGTGTCACCGTCGCTGTCGACCACCGCGGTGCCCGGCGTGACCGTGATCGCGACGACGAGCATCAGGAAGTGCGACCGTGACTCGACGGAGGTGTCGACTGCGATGATCGCCTCGTCGGTGTAGTCGGTCGGCGTGAGGATCTCCCACGCAACGTGCACCGTCGAGACGACGAGGTCGACCACCACCAGCCAGAGGAAGTGCAACAGCGGCACGATGCGCACCCCGCCGGTGTTCCGATCGACGCCCGAGAACACCGTGGCGGCGACGGCCACGAGCGTTCCGGACACCACGTTGGCGATCGACACGTCACCCCACAGGGCGCACCATGCCCCGACGAGCAGGGCGATCGTCAGCAGTCGCCGCGGTGCGAGAACGGCTCGTGCCGTGGTCATCCACGACGGTCGGGCAACGGTGGCCTGCATCAGTCGACCTCCTCCACACCGACGGCCCCACCGAGCACGTCGACGATGTACGGCGAGCGGTCGAGCAGATCGGTGGCGACCTCCTCGCTCATGCGCCACAGCGGCCCGGCGACCACCGCGATCACGATGGTGCCTGCGACCGCGATGCCCGCAGCCGTCTGCATGATCGTCACCGAGCGACGGCCCGAGGCAGGAACCGCGGACGGCGTGACCTCGCCCCAGAACGCTCCGATCCAGATCTTCGTCATCGACAACAGCGTCAGGATCGAGCCGACCAGCGAGACCGCCACGATGACGTAGGCGCCCGACGACATGCCGGCTTCGACGAGCGCCAGCTTCGCGACGAACCCGGAGAACGGCGGCAGCCCGGCGAGGCTGAGCGCAGGCAGCGCGAACAGCACGGCGATCACGGGCTTGCTGGTGGCGAGGCCGCCGACCTTCTTCAGCGCCGACGTTCCCTGGTCGTCCTCGATCAGACCGCCGGCAAGGAACATCACGGTCTTCACCGGGATCTGGTGGACCAGGAAGAGCACCGCACCGGCCACGCCCGCCACGGTGAACAGCCCGAGGCCCATGATCATGTAGCCGATCTGGCTGACGACGTGGAACGACAGGATCCGCTTGACGTCGTCCTGCGCCAGCGCACCGGCGACCCCGATGATCATCGTCAACCCGGCGATCACCAGCAACAGCGGGCCGAGTCGTTCGAGTTCCATCAGCGTGAAGAAGCGGATCAGGACGTACACACCGATCTTGGTGAGCAGGCCGGCGAACACTGCGGTGATCGTGGTGGGTGCCGTGGGATAGCTGTCGGGCAGCCACGAGAACACCGGGAAGATCGCCGCTTTCGTCCCGAACACGACGAGGAACCACAGCCCGATGCCGACCTGGGTGGCCTCGGGCAGTTCGGGGATCCGTTCGGCGAGCAGCGCCATGTTGACGGTACCGGTGGCCGAGTAGACGATCGCCACGCCGAACAGGAACAGCGTCGACGCGAACAGGTTGATCACCACGTAGGTCATGCCCGAGCGCACCTGCGACTCGCGGCCCTGGTGGGTGAGCAGCACATAGCTGGCCACCAGGATCAACTCGAAGGCGACGAACAGCGTGAAGAGGTCGCCGGTGAGGATCGCCAGGCTGACGCCGCCTGCGAGCACCAGCAGGATCGGGCTCACAACCGCCGGGTCGGCACCCGCAGGGGTGCGCCGCTGCCCGATCGCGAACAGTTCGACCACGAGGATCGTCGCGGACGCGACCAGCAAGATGAGCGCCGCGAACAGGTCGGCCACCAGCACGATGCCGAGGTCGGCGGACCAGTCGCCGACGCGCAGCACGACGGTGCCGTTGCGGTCGACCTCGGCGAGCAGCGCCGCCGCCATGCCGGTGACCGCCGCCATCGTCGACACCGTGATCACATCGCGCAGCGTCGCCAGGCGACGCACGCCGAGCACCAGCGCCGAGGCGAGCAGCGGCAGCGCCACACACAGTCCGACCACGGCGGTCACGATCCACCCTCCGAATCGTCGTGCAGCGCCTCGAGCTCGCGGGTCTCGTCGACAGCGGCTTCGCGAGCCTCCCGGGTGGTGGCGATGCGCCGGTCCTCGACGTCGTCCTCGACGAGATCGTCACCGGTGAGCAACTGCTGACGACGCGCCAAGGCGAGCACGAACAGGGTGAGGCCGAACGAGATCACGATCGCCGTCAGCGAGAGCGCCTGCGGCAGCGGGTTGGACACGTCGGGGGCAGGCTCGCCGTCGACGATCGGTGGAGATCCCGCGCGACCGCCCGACGCCAACAGCGCGAGCACGGCGGCGTGGCCGAGCAGAGCGAAGCCGAGCACGATGCGGCTCAGCGACCGCGACGTCACGAGGAAGGTGCCGGACGCGACGAGTCCGGCGACCGCGAAGATCATCGCCAGGCTCACGCCGCGGCCCCCCGGTCGTTGCGGTCGTCCGAGGGGGACGACCGCACGCGGTCGACGAGCGACGTGGCGTCGAGGCCGTCCAGCAGCGCAATCACGAGGCCGACCACGATGGCGACGACCCCGAGGTCGAACAGCAGCGCCGAGCCGGTCTTGACGGTGCCGAGCACCGGCACGTCCCAGGTGACGACCACCTGATCGAGCAGTGGCTCACCCCAGAACATCGGAGCGATCGCCACGACACCGGCGATCACGCCACCGATCGACAGCCACACCGTGGCGTGTCGAGGCTCCTGCAGTCCAGCGACCGTTCGCAGCACGATGATCGCGCCGAGCATCAGACCGGCAGCGAATCCGCCGCCCGGCTGGTTGTGCCCGGCGAACAGCACGTACGCGGCGACGACGAACGCGATCGGGGTGACCGCGCGCACCGCCAACGACACGATCGGGGAGGTACGCGCGATCACCGCGCCACCTTCCTGCGACCGCGCTTGGTGCTGAGCGTGAGAATCCCGACCGCCACCACCATCAGCACGATGACCTCGCCGAACGTGTCGAGTGCACGGGTGTCGGTGAGGATCACGTTGACCACGTTCTTGCCACCGCCATCGTCCTGCGCCGTGCGCGCGAGTTCGCGCACGGGTGCCTCACCGACGGTGTTGCTGGCACTGCCCGCGAGCGCGACAGCAACCGCGGTTCCCATCGCGACCGCGATCACGAGACGTCCGGCGGTCCACAACCGCGTCGCGATCGGGAACGTGGTGGCGAGGCGGCCGAGGCCGACGACGAAGCCGACGACGATCACCGTCTCGACGAGGAGCTGGGTGAGCACGAGATCAGGCGCCCCGTGGGCGACGAACAGCCCGGCAACACTGAAGCCGACCCCGCCGAGCACGAGTGCCGCGCCCAGCCGGGAGGACACCTGGGTCGCCGAGATCGCTGCGGCGACGATCATCAGCACCAAGACCGCTTCGGCCCGGTTGTCCCACCAGTAGAGCGAGTCACCGTCGATCTGGCCGACGAACGGCACCGCTGCCACACAGACGACGAGCACGGTCGTCGCCAGGTACAGCGGCAGCGAGCCGTGTTGCACTCGGCCGGCGACCTGACGAGCGAGTCGGCCGACACCGTCGATGGTCCAGTCGACGTTGGCGGCGCCACGGGCGACCGGTCCGGAGACGACGTGGCGTCGAGCGAGGAGGACGCCGACCACCAGGCCGACCGCAACGACCGCGACGGAGGTGAGGAAGGCGTCGGTCAGCCCGGGCCAGCGCAACAGCGAGTACACCTCTGCTTTGGGGGCGACGGTGACGACGGCGGGTCGGACGATACCGGTGACCCAACCGAGCGCCACGAAGCCCGCAACCGACGCGGCGGCCAGGATCACTTCGGGCGCGGACATGGCGGGGCGGCGCGCGGCGACGTCCCGGTCCGCCATCGGCTCGGACGAGCCGAACATGCCGAGCAGAAGCCGGGTGGTGTAGGCGACGGTCAGTACCGATCCGCCGATGATCAGCCCGCCGACGACGAGGAACTCGGTTCCGGACAGACCGAGCGCAGCCTCGATCGCGGCCTCCTTGGCGGGAAAGCCGAGCAGCGGCGGGATGCCGGCCATCGACGCGCCGGAGATCACCGCGACCGCGAACGTGATTGGCATCGAACGTCGGAGACCGGACAGTTCGTTGATGTTGCGGGTGCCGGTGCGGACGTCGACCTCGCCCACCACCATGAACAACGCCGCCTTGAACACCGCATGGGCCACGAGGATCGAGATGGCGGCGAACGTCGCCTTCGGCGTGCCGACGGCGAGCAGCGTGATCAGCAGACCGAGCTGCGACACGGTGCCCCAGGCCAGGATCAACTTCGCGTCGACGTGGCGCAACGCACCGACCGCTCCCCACACCATCGTCGCAAGTCCGAACGACAGTCCGAGGGGCTTCCAGACGTCGGTGTCCCCGAACGCCGGTGCGATGACCGCAACGAGGATGACGCCGGCCTTGACCATGGTCGCCGAGTGCAGGTACGCGCTGACCGGCGTGGGCGCCGCCATCGCTCCCGGGAGCCACACGTGGAACGGGAACTGCGCCGACTTCGTGGCTGCCGCGACGAGGATCAGGATCGCCGCGGCGTTGGCGGTGGCACCGGTGATCGGCGTGATCTCACTGAGCAGGGCGGTGCCCGCCGCGTCGACGAAGAGCACGAAACCGGCGAGGAGCGACAGTCCACCGGCCGCGGTGATCACGAGCGCGCGACGTGCTGCCGTGCGAGCGACCGGGTCCGTGTGCTTGAACCCGACGAGCAGGAACGACGTGATCGAGGTCAGTTCCCAGAAGATGAACAGCGTCCACACCGAGTTCGCCCACACCAGACCGACCATCGCAGTCGAGAAGGCCAGCAGGGTGGCGGCGAACCGGCCGATGCTCGTGGCGCTCGGCGAGAAGTAGCCGTACGCGTAGACGCACACGAGCGCGCCGATGCCCGACACGAGCACCGACAGCAGCGCGCCCATCGCATCGACGCGGAATTCGATCGCCACGTCGAGACCGGGCACCCACTGGAATCCTGCGGTGATCACGTCGCCGGACCCGAGCCGGGTCGCCGACCACGCGGCAGTGACCGCCATCGGCACCGCCGCCAACCACAGCGAGGCACGGCCGAGAGGCCGCCCGAGGAAGGCGATCGCCACGACCACGACGGCGTGCAGAGCGAGCAAGAACCAGATCAACAGACCCGGAGGATACGACTCGATCTATTTGCATCCCAACATTGACCTATTCTAAAGGGTGTTTTATGATGGGCTCATGCCCAGCCCCGCCGAAACCGTCAGTCCCGCTGTTCCCGCCGGTCGACGACCGCGGACCCAACGGATCCGCCACGACCATCGGGCATTGCTCACCGCCGCAGACGAACGATGGCTGGCCCAGGCGATCGAGGAGGGGCGCTCCGCTCGGGCGCGGCTCGCCGACGGCGCCGGTGCCCCTGGCGATGCCGAACTCGTGAAGGAGGGTGAGCGGGCGCGACACCACTTCATCGAGGCCAACGTCCGTCTCGTGCAGAGCATCGCCAACCGGTTCAGCGTGCCGGCGCACCTCGACCGTGAGGACATCGTGCAGGACGGCATGATCGGCCTCGAGAAAGCCGTCGAGAAGTACGACTGGCGACGCGGCTACAAGTTCTCGACCTACGCGACGTGGTGGATCCGCCAATCCATCCAGCGCGGGCTCGAGGCCTCGGCGACCACCATCCGCATCCCAGGACACCGCACACGCGAACTGCGCAACGCCGTTGCTGCTTCCACCGCCACTGGAGGTCGTCTCGACGACGAGCTGGCGATGATCGACATGCTCAGCCAACTCGAGTCGATGGACCGCCCGATCGGCGATGGACCCGACACCCTCGGCACGTTGGTGGCCAGCGACGACGAAGGCCCCGACCAGGCTGCCGAGCGAAACGTCGCCCGCGAGCAGATCGATGCGCTGCTCGACCACCTCGACGACACGAGCGCGTTCGCTGTCGCCGCCCGTTTCGGCCTGCGCGGACACGAGCCGGCGACGTTCGCGGTGATCGCCGAACAACTGGGCGTCACCCCGCAGGCCGTCCGTCGACGCGTCGAGCGGGCGATCGCCAAGCTGCGCACCCACGCTGAACCCATCGCCGCCTGACGACTCGCGAGCACCGGACGGCGGCTAGCGCATCACCTCGTTGCGCATCGGTTCACCGCGGACGAACCGGCCGAGATTGTCGAGGAAGATCTCGGCGACCCGCGCCGTGGTGGCGTCGCTGGAGCCGGAGGTGTGGGGGCTGATGATCACGTTGGGAAGGTCCCACAGCGCGTCGTCCGGAGGCAGCGGTTCGGGGTCGAAGACGTCGAGGCCCGCTCCGGTCAGCCGGCCAGATCCGAGCGCATCGGTGAGCGCCGCCTGATCGACCAGTTCACCGCGCCCGACGTTGACGAACACTGCGTGCGGCGCCATCGCGGCGATCACCTCGGCGCTCACGATCCCTCGGGTCTCGGGAGCCAACGGCAGCGCCACGACGACGGCGTCGGCGTCGCTCACCGCGGCAGCGAGCGCGGCCAGCGGGCGCACGGGGCAGGGCTCGTCGCCGAGCGCCGAGCGCCTCACCACCACGGGATCCATCCGGAACGCGGTGGCCAGCCGCACGACCTCCTGGCCGATCGGTCCGTAGCCGACCACGACGAGGCGTTGGCCCTCGAGATCACGGAACGGCGCGGGCGACCACTCGTGCGCCGCTTGCGCACGCAGCCAGCCGGGCAGGTTCCGGCTGAGGGCCAGGAGGTACAGCATCACCGTCCCGGCGATCGGAGGTGCGCTCGCGCCCGACGACGTGGTCAAGCGTGCGCCACGATCGAGGAACATCGCGAACACCGGGCTGTCGACACCTGCCGACATCGAGTGCAACCATCGGATGTTCTGCGCAGCGAGCGCCACCTTGAAGAACGGTGCGGCCCGTTCGGGCCATGCGTCGTTCGAGAAGAACGCAATCGTGATGCGTGCGATGTCCTCGTCCGCGACCTCCTCGCCCCGCCGGAGCGTGACCAGGTCGAGATCAGGTGCGATCTCGGCGATCCGTTCGCCGTAGCCGTCGAGGAACGTGTCGGTGCAGAACAGAGCCACGCCGCCAGTCTCCCCCATCGGCGGGATTACATCACGGGTCAGACCCGCGATGTAATCCCGCAGCGTCAGGCGGTCAGTTCGGCGACGAACTCGGCGAACACGTCGGCGTAGCGCATGGCGTCGGCCTCGGTGTGCATCACCGAGATCAGCCACTGCTCGTCGAGACCCGGCGGCAGCAGGATCCCGCGGTTGATGCCGTGCATCCACTGTGCGAAGGCCAGATCGAAGTCGGTGGCCTTGTAGTCGCGGTAGTTGCGCACCGGATCCTTCGACCAGGTGATGCAGCCCTTCGCCCCGAAGGCGACCGTGTGGGCGGGCAGATCGTTGTCGTCGATGATCTTCTGGCAGGCCGCGACCAGACGGTGGTTGAGCACGACCGCGGCCTCGACGTTCTCGCGGGTGCACGCCTCGGTCAGCGTGGCCTTCGTGGCCGCCATCACCAGCGGATTGCCGTTGTAGGTGCCGAGGTGCAGGACCTCACCGGTGGTGATCAGGTCCATGTACTCGGCCTTGCCACCGAAGGCACCGACGGGGAAACCGCCACCGATCGACTTGGCGAGCGTGATGAGGTCGGGGGTGACGCCGAGCTGCTTCGTGGCGCCGCCGTAGCCGGCGGTGATGCCGGTCTTGACCTCGTCGAAGATCAGCAGGGTGCCGTACTTGTCGCAGATCTCGCGAACCGCTTCGAGATAACCCGGCTCGGGCAGGCAGATCCCGATGTTCTCCATCACCGGCTCGACGATGAAGCAGGCGACCTCGCGGCTCGCGAGCACCCGCTCGAGCGCCGGAGCATCGTTGTAGGGGATGACGATGACGTCGTCGATCGTGCCCTGCGTGATGCCCGCGGACTGCGGGATCGAGAACGGCGCGTCGGCGGGGCCGGCGTCGGCGATCGCCGGCTTGTTGGAGATCATCACCTCGTCGTGGTGGCCGTGATAGCCGCCCTCGACCTTGACGAGCTTCTCGCGCTTGGTGACGCCGCGGGCGAGCCGGATGGCGTCCATCGTGGCCTCGGTGCCCGAGTTGGTCGGGCGCCACATCGGAAAGCCGTAGCGCTCGCCGAGCAGCTCGGCGACTTCGGCGTCGAGTTCGCACGGGGTGACGTAGAGCGTGCCGTGGTCGAACTGCGCCTCGACGGCCTTGCGGACCGCTGGGTGCATGTGACCGGCGAACAGCGCGCCGAAGCCCATGTCGTAGTCGACGTACTCGTTGTCGTCGACGTCGACCATGTGCGCGCCGGCAGCGTGCTTGACGACGATCGGGTGGGGGTCGTACGCCTGGAAACTGGAGGGGACGCCGGCGGGAAGCACCTTGCGGGCCCGCTCGGTTGCCTTCTGGGATCCCTTGGTTCGCTCGGAGTAGGTCACCAGCTCGCGCTCGGTGATCTCCTTGGCCCTTGCCGCGAGCTCGGACGTGTGAGTCGAGTCGGTCACGGACATGAGATATCACTTCCTGATTTCTGTTGTGGACCGGCGGACACCGGCCCAAAGAGCCTAGGCCGGATTGCGGCTTCGTGGCGCCGGGAGGCCAGCGGCAACAATGACGTTGTCCGGCCACCGCTCAGGAGACGACCATGAAGACCGCTGCCACCGAGATGTTGGGGATCGAATTCCCGATCTTCGCCTTCAGCCATTGTCGCGATGTCGTGGCCGCCGTGTCGAAGGCCGGAGGTCTCGGCGTGCTCGGCGCGGTTGCGCACTCCCCGGAGCAGCTCGAGATCGACCTGAAGTGGATCGAGGACGAGATCGGTGATCGCCCCTACGGCGTCGACCTGATCGTGCCAGCGAAGTACGCAGGCGACGAGGGCGGTGGCTACACGCTCGACGACATTCGAGCGCTGATCCCCGACACGCATCGCGAGTTCGTCGACGACATCCTGCGTCGTTATGACGTGCCCGAGTTCCCGCCCGACGAGGAGCGCTCCTCCGGGCGTTCGACGGCGGGCCACGGCGGCATCGCTCCCTTCAGTGCCGCCGCCGCCGGACCCCAACTGGAGATCTCGCTGGCGCACAAGACGGCCTTTGTCGCCAACGCGCTCGGTCCGCCACCGCAGTTCCTCATCGACCGGGTCAAGGAGGAGGGCCGCCTGATCGGAGCCCTGGCGGGACGACCCGTTCACGCCGAACGCCATCAGGCCGCCGGTGTCGACCTGATCATCGCCCAGGGGTCCGAGGCCGGAGGCCACACCGGCGAGATCGGTTCGATGGTGCTGATCCCCGAGATCGTGGACGCCGTCGACATCCCGGTGCTCGGTGCCGGCGGCATCGGACGTGGGCGACAGATGGCTGCCGCGATGGCACTCGGTGCGCAAGGCGTGTGGTGCGGGTCGGTGTGGTTGACCACTGACGAGGCCGAGACGCATCCTGTCGTGAAGCAGAAGTTCCTCGCCGCGACGTCCGCCGACACGATTCGGTCGAGGTCGCTGACCGGTAAGCACGCCCGCATGTTGAAGTCCGCGTGGACAGAGGAATGGGACCGCCCTGACACGCCGGACCCGCTCGGGATGCCGTTGCAGCCGATCCTCACGAACGAGGCCCAGGCGCGCATCAATCGGGCGGCGTACACCCACGGCTCGGGCGCCGAGAAGCTCGCGAACTACTTCGTCGGCCAGATCGTCGGCACGATGAACCAGCCCAAGTCCGCCGGTCAGGTCGTGATGGACATGGTCACCGAGTTCATCGACGCCGTCGAGTCCCTCGCCAAGCAACTCGAGTACTGACCCGGTTCCACACCCACCACACACCCCCACCCCACACCCCCACCCCACCACACCACACCACGTACTACCTGGGCGCGAAGCGGGTGCCCGCGTCGAGTCGGATGGTGTCGCCGTTGAGCATCGGGTTCTCGATGATCGCGATCGCGAGGCGTGCGTACTCGTCCGGGCGACCGAGGCGCTTGGGGAACGCAGCATCCTTGGTGAGATTCGCGGCGCGGTCCTCGGTGACGCCCGCGGTGAGACCGGTCGCGAACAGGCTGGGTGCGATCGTGTTGACGCGAATGCCGAGCGAGCCGAGATCGCGAGCCATCGTCAGCGTCATGCCGGCGATGCCCGCCTTCGCTGCGGTGTAGGCGACCTGGCCGATCTGGCCCTCGAACGCAGCGATCGACGACGTGTTGATCAGCACGCCCCGCTCGCCGTCGTCGTTCGGCTCGCCATTGGCCATGTGGGCCGCGCACAGACGGTTGGTGTTGAAGGTGCCGATCAGATTGAGGTCGATCACCGCTCGGAAGTCGTCGAGATCGAATGGACCGCTTCGACCGAGTGTGCGTCCGGCCTTCCCCCCGCCGGCGGTGTTGACGGCGACGTGGAGTCCGCCGAGCGCCTCCACGGCCTCGTCGATCACCGCGGCGATCCCGTCGAAGTCGAGCACGTTCGTCGCATGCCACGTGCCACCGAGCGACGAGGCAACCTCGGAGCCCGCCGACCCCTCACGGTCGAGGATGGCAACCGAGCCGCCACCTGCAGCGATCCGCTCCGCTGTTGCCCGGGCAAAGCCGGACGCCCCGCCGATGATGATGGCCTTCAGCCCGTTGATCTCCATGACGCTCCCTCTCGCTCCGTCTCGCAGTGGACTGGTTTATCGGTACAGGCAGATCGCCCGGAGCTCGATGCTCGAGCGGGCGGGGCGACCGACCTCGACCTCCGGGTCGCGGAACGCAGAGTGCGGCGTGAACCAGGTCTCGCCACGCTCGACCCGATCGGTGTCGTAGGTGCGGAAC
>DATKXG010000078.1:0-14902 GCA_035529175.1 Ilumatobacteraceae bacterium | reverse complement strand
GGGCCGGGTGTGTCGGCGACGGCACGCCAGGCCGACGGGTCGATGAAGGGCTGGTCGGCGAGCCCCACGACGACGGCAGTCGCGCCGAGTTGTCGCGCCGCCTCGATCCCGGCGCGAACGGAGGTGATCTGTCCGTCGGCCCACCGCGGGTTGTGGTGGGTGGTGACCGCGTCGGCGAGCGATTCGGGCACGATGTCGGGGACTGCCCCGGTGACGACGACGACGGGGCCGACCTCGGAGGCGAGTGCGCCGGCGAGTGCCCGTTCGATCACGGTGCGGGCCCGTCCGGTGCCCGGTTCGACGATTTCTGCGGACAATTTGTGGCCCGTTCCCTCGTAGCGGGATCCCGCGCCGGCGGCGAGCAGCACGATGACTCGGTGCGGGAGCATCATCCCAGCGTACGGCACAAATCCGCACCTCGGCGCGACGCGATCTGGTGGAGTCGGTTCACTAGAGACGTGAGCGTTTCATGACGGAATCGTGACGAAAAGATGCCGGTCGCGCTTCAGTATTGCGGTTGCGTGACGATATGTTGCTCATCCGTCACGGCAAGGCGCCGTGTGGTACCCCCTCATGAGCGCACCAGACCTTCCTCTCGCCCGACCCTGCACGACCACCCGTCGTCGACGATCCGTGGTGGCCTCGGCTGCTCGAGCCGCCGCGATCGGTCTCACCGTGACCGCCGCCACTCTCGTTGGCACGCTGGCCGTCGCCGACGACACCGCGTCGGCCGTCTCCGGCCCGCTGGCCACGAATGCGATGGCCCCGGTCGTCACGACCTCTGCCCGTCAGGCCCTCGACAGCTACGACCGGTGGGTCGCCACCGACGATGCGAGCGACTACCGGTCCTTCGTCTGGTTCCGTACCCAGGCCGCCCAGTACGCCGCGACCGAGCTCGGCTACCCGCAGGACGAGATGGTCGAGGCCTGGGCGTCGACCCCGGTCGGCCACCAGCTCGCCGTACTCGCTGCGATGACGCAGATCGGCGTCCCGTACCGCACGAACACCAGCGAGGAGAACGTCGGCTTCGACTGCTCGGGCATCACGACCTTCGCGTGGGCCCGTGCCGGCGTCCAGCTGACACGCCAGTCGAGTGCCCAGATTCGCGAAGCGGCGCCGCTCGATCGGGCCAGCGCCAAGGCCGGCGACCTCGTGCAGTATCCGGGCCACGTGATGATGTACCTCGGCGTCGGCGAGGCGGTCATCCACTCGGTGATGCGCGGTCGCACCGTCGAACTCGACACGATCAGCGAGCGCCGCACCAACTCGGTTCGCTTCGGCGACCCCACGCTCTGACCCCGCACTGCCCGCGGCCCCCGCTGCGATGAGTCAAGTGTCGCTATTGGGTCGGTTCGCTCATCTCTGGATGTGTTGCCCGGGCTGCGATGAGTCAAGTGTCGCTATCCGGTCGGTTCGCTCATCGCTGGATGTGTTGCCCCCGCTGCGATGAGTCAAGTGTCGCTATTGGGTCGGTTCGCTCATCGCTGGATCACCGCCGGCGAGGGAAGCGCCAGCGACGAGCCGGAGCGAGGCCGACCTGGATCGTTGCGCTGGGACTCGCCGTGAGGCCTCGCAGACACGGAGGGAAGCGCCAGCGACGAGCCGGAGCGAGGCCGACCCCGATCGTTGCGCGGAGGCCTGCGGTGAGGCCGAGCAACTAGCTATGGATCGCGCCGTCGCCGTCTTTGAGTGAGGGAACGTTGCGGCCCGTGCGGCGGGCGATGATCTCGGCGCAGATCGAGACGGCGGTCTCTTCGGGGGTACGCGCACCGATGTCGAGCCCGATCGGTGACATCAACCGGTCGAGCTGTTCGCGCGTGACGCCGGCCTCGACGAGTCGTTCGGTGCGTCGCTGGTGGGTGGATCGGCTGCCCATCACGCCGATGTAGCCGACCTTGGTGGCCAGAGCGCCCTGCACCGCAGGGACGTCGAACTTCGGATCGTGGGTGAGGATGCACACGGCGTCACGCGAGCCGAGTTCGTGGCCGTGATCGTCGAACACGGGAGTCGGCCAGGTGACCTTCACCTCGTCGGCCATCGGGAACCGTCGCCGGGTGGCGAACACCTCGCGTGCGTCGCAGACGACGACCCGGTACCCGAGCACCTTGGCCACCCGGGCGAGCGCTGCGGTGAAGTCGACGGCGCCGAAGATCCACATCTGCGGCGGTGGCGCGTGCGATTCGACGAAGATGCGTACGGTCGGTTGGTCGACGAGGTCCTCGGGCGTGGTCTGGCCTTCGGGTCCATAGTTGCGCACGCCCGACTGGGCAGCTTCGAGTTCGGCGAGGGCGTCGCGGGCGACGACCCGGTCGAGCTCGGGGTGTCCGAGCGTGCCGAGGGGCGTCCGGCCCGGCTCGACGAGCAGCTTGGCGCCGACCTGTGGCCCATCGATCACCGTCGCCAGCGCAACGGGCTGCTCCGCCCGCAGCAGCGCGGCGTAGCGCTCGAACAGGGTGGCGCCGGGGCTGTGCTCGGGCCCGCCAACGGACGAGTCGCTCACCAGTCGAGTTCCTCGATGTAGAGGTGAATCGTGCCGCCACAGGTGAGGCCGACGGCGAAGGCCTCGTCGTCGGAGTAGCCGAAGGTGATCACGCCCGGCTCGCGTTCCCCGTCGAGGATCGCCAACGCCTCGGCGACGACGGCGCCTTCGACGCAGCCGCCGCTGACGCTGCCGGCGACTTCGCCGTCGTCGGTCACGGCCATCGCGGCGCCCGGATCGCGCGGACCCGAGCCCTCGATGTCGACCACACGGGCCACGGCGATGCGGTGCCCGGCGGTCCTCCAGCGGTCGATGTCATCCAGTAGGTCGTGCATGTTCAGCTCCTCGGCCCGTGTTCACGTTGCGGCGTTCACGTCGCTGCGATCACTCGGGTCAGTTCCTCCATGGCGGCCACGGAATGGCCTTCCACGAAACGGTCAACATAGGGCAACGCCGCCGCCATTCCCCGCGCCAGCGGCGCGTAGCCAGGGGTGACCTTCAGCGGATTGACCCAGATCAGCTGGTGCGTCACGCGCTGCAGCCGCTCCATCTCGGCGCCGAGTTCCTCCGGATCGCCACGGTCCCAACCGTCGGAGAGGATCACGACGATCGAGTTGCGGGCGAGACCGCGCACGCCCCACTGGTCGTTGAACTGGCGCAGCCCGGCGCCGAGGCGCGTGCCGCCGCTCCAGTCCGCGACGCGATCGCCGGCAGCCCGGACCGCGATGTCCGGGTCGCGGCTCGTGAGTTCGCGTGTGATGCGGGTGAGGCGGGTTCCGAGCGTGAAGGCCTCGACCTTCTGGCGACCGGCGACGGCGGCGTGGACGAATCGGAGGAGCGCTCGTGCGTACGGCTCCATCGATCCGCTCACGTCGAGCAGCAGCACCAGTCGTCGGAGCCGAGGTGTCGGCGCCAAGTGGTGCCGTTCGATCGGTTCACCACCGGCGCGGATGGCGGAGCGGACCGTGCGGCGGATGTCGGGCGTCGAGGTGCGTCTGGGCGTCGGGCCGCGTCGCAGCGACGCGCGGGGAGCACCCACGAGTCGCAGGTGGCTCATCAGCTCCTGGGCCTGGGCGAGTTCGTCGGGGGAGTAGTCGGCGAAGTCCTTGTGTCGCAGGATCTCGGTGGCGGAGAACCGCAGTTCGATCACGTCGTCGTCGCCGGCTTCGGCATCGTCGGCACCGTCGTCGGCATCGTCGTCGGTGTCGACGGCGATGGTGATCGTCAGCGGTTCGTCGGGGGCGTCGTCGCCGCCGTTCGAGCGTCGTCCCTCGAAGAACACCGCGAAGGCCCGGTCGTACAGGGCGATGTCCTCCATCCGGCGCACGAGCGTCGCCCGCCCGGCCCAGTAGGTCGTGTCACGATCGTCGAGGCCGGTGGAGCACAGGGCGGCGGCGAACGTGTGCGTGCAGCTCGTGGGAACGCTGAGTCCGAGGCCACGCAGGATCTGCGTGAAGGCCACCGCGATGTCGGCCGGCGAGGCGGAGGATGTCGCCGGCACCGCCACGGGCGCCGACAACGGCGCCGGAGCGACCGCTGGTTGCGGGTTCGCGTCGGTCGGTGGCTTCACGTGTCGTCGATGGTGAGCTGGCCGGGCACTTCGCGATGGGCGCGTCCGGCGGCGATGGCCTGCTGCACGAGGTCGGCCACGCCGTGCTGCTCGACGCGTTGGCTGTCCTCGCGGTACTTCACGACGGTCCCGAGGGTGTTCGCGACGACGCGCTCGTCGAGTTCGGTGGCGCCGAGTTGACCCAACGCGGCCGCCCAGTCGATGGTCTCGGCAACGCCCGGTGGCTTGTACAGCGACAGGCCGCGCAGCGCCTCAACGGCCCCTGCGACCTGTCTCGCGAGTTCGCCCTCGATGCCGGGAACGCGCAGCTTGACGATCGCCACCTCGCGTTCGAAGCCCGGGTGTTCGACCCAGTGGTACAGGCAGCGCCGCTTCAGCGCGTCGTGCACGTCGCGGGTGCGGTTCGAGGTGAGGATGACGATCGGCGGACGCTCGGCGCGGAACACGCCGACTTCCGGGATCGTGATCTGGAAGTCGGACAGCACCTCGAGCAGGTAGGCCTCGAACTCGTCGTCGGCGCGGTCGATCTCGTCGATCAGCAAGATCGGCGGTGGCCCCTCGACGGGTTCGATCGCCCGCAGCAGCGCCCGCTTGATCAGGAAGCGTTCGCCGTACAGCTCGGCTTCGAGTTCGTCGGCGGTGCGGGTGGTCGACTCGCCCGTGGCCTCGGTGGCGCGCAGGTGCAGCAGCTGGCGCGCGTAGTCCCAGTCGTACACGGCCTGTGACACGTCGATGCCCTCGTAGCACTGCAGGCGGATCAGCTGGCCACCGGTCGCCGCTGCCAGTGTCTTGGCCAGCTCGGTCTTGCCGACGCCGGCCTCGCCCTCGAGGAGCAGCGGCCGGTGCAACGTCATCGCCAGGAACACCGCCGTCGAGATCCCCTCGTCGGGCAGGTACCCGTGCCGTGAGAGTGCACCGGCGACGGTGTCAGGTGTCATCGACGCGACGCTACCGGAGGGCCTGCGATGTCGCCTGCTTGGCCGAACGCAACCCGTTGTCCGGCATCATGTGGCGGTGACTGGCGAGCCCGAGCACGACGACTGGTTCGACATCGCCATCCACACGTCGGGCATCAGCTGGGTCCAGGCCCGCGTCGACGGTGGACCGCGCATTGCGCTCGAACGCGACCGGCGCACCGGTGACTGGATCGGTCAGGTGCCGACCGGGGCGCACTACGTGATCGCGGTGTCCGGTGATCGGCTCGCGCTCGATCCCCGTGCGACCGAGGTGTGGTTCCCTCCGGGTCATTCCCGTGACGCCAACAAACGCAACGCTTCGTCGGACGACGCCGACTTCCCGCGCGCTGTCGCGGCGCCGTGGCCGCGGCGGCGCCCACAGCGCCACACCACCCGACCGCTCGTCGTGTACGAGGCCCATGTCCGTGGTCTCACCGCCGGTCGCCAGCGGCCCGACGCCGGCACGTTTCGCGCGGCGATCGACGAACTCCCGCGCCTCGCCGAGCTCGGCGTGTCCGTGCTGGAGCTGCTCCCGGTCCACCAGTACGACCCCGACGAGGGCAACTACTGGGGGTACATGCCGCTCGTGTTCGGCGCGGTCCATCGACAGTACGCAGCGGGCGATCGCCCCGCCGAGGAGCTCGCCGAGCTCGTCGACGCCGCCCACGACCACGACATCGAGGTGTGGCTCGACGTCGTCGTCAACCACACCACCGAGGCCGATCCGTCCGGGCCGTCGTACTCGCTGCGGATCCTCGACGAGCGCGAGTACTACGTCGTGCACCCAGACGGGACGTATCTCGACGACGCGGGGACCGGCAACGTCGTCGACGCGCATTCGCCGCAGTCGCGCCGGCTGACCATGGAGTGCCTCGACCGGTTCGCCGACCTGGGCGTCGACGGGTTCCGGTTCGATCTCGCGGCCGTGCTCGCTCGCGATGCCGACTTCGTCCGCTCCATCGGCGACTGGGGCGAGCGTCGCGGTGTGCGGCTGGTCGCCGAGCCGTGGGACATGGCCCGGTACCTGCTCGGCCCGGACTTCCCGGACCAACGATGGATGCAGTGGAACGGCGAGTTCCGCGACGACGTGCGTGGCTTCCTTCGCGGCGAGCCGGGCATGGTGCCGCTGATGGTGCAGCGGCTCGATGGCAGTCCGGACCTGTTCACGTCGCCGATGTGCTCGCTGAACTTGCTGACGGCGCACGACGGCTTCACGATGTACGACCTGGTCGCCTACGACCATCGGCACAACGAGGCCAACGGCTGGGACAACACCGATGGTCACCACCACAACCGCTCGTGGAACTGCGGGTGGGAGGGCGACGTCGACGTGCCCGACGACGTGATGGAGTTGCGTCGTCGCCAGTTGCGCAACGCGGTGTGTCTCTTGTTGCTCAGCCACGGTGTGCCGATGTTCGTCGCCGGTGACGAGTTCGCTCGCACGCAGGGCGGCAACAACAACGCCTACAACCAGGACAACGAGACCTCGTGGCTCGACTGGCGTCGGGCAGCAGAGTGGGCGGGCCACGAACGCTTCGTGCGTGACGTGCTGGCCGTGCGGGCTGCGCATCCCGTGCTGTGGGATCCGGAGCGGTGGGGGAGCCGACTGACGACGTTCGGCGCCAACGGCGGCCCTGATGTCGGCCACGAGTCGCGCTCGATCGCCTGGGCCGTGGACGGTCTCTACGTGATGGCGAACATGTGGTGGGAGCCGGTCGAGTTCACCGTCCAGGTGCCCGGCGACTGGCGCGTCGTCATCTACACGACCTCCGACGTGGTGAACAGCCTGGAGTCCGCTCCGCCGTCGGGCTCAGCGGTCACCGTCGGCCCTCGCTCGATCGTCGTCCTCGGCCGGTAGACGCCGTCGGATTACATCACGGGTCTGACCCGCGATGCAATCAGGAGTCGAAGCCGAGGCCCATCCGGTCGAGGGTGCGCAGCCAGGCGTTGCGCTTGCCCGTCTTGTCCTCGCGATCGAGCGACCATCGAGTGGCCTGGATCCCGATGAACCGGAACGGCTCGGGCGGGAACGGCAGCGGCTTCTCCTTGACGAAGTCGGTCTGTGTCGCGATCGACTTCCTGCCGGCGAGCAGGTCGAGCATCGTCGATGCCGCGAACCTCGTCGCGGCGACGCCCAGGCCGGTGTAGCCGACCGCGTAGACGACCCGGTTCGACATCGCTGAGCCGAAGAAGACCGAGAACCGGGTGCTGGTGTCGATCGCACCGCCCCAGGTGTGGGTGAACTGGACGTCGTCGAGCTGCGGGAACGTCTCGAAGAAGTGGCCCGACAGCTTTGCCCAGGTCTCGGGGCGGCTCTCGCGTTCGGTCGACACCTTCGAACCCCAGAAGTAGATCGCGTCGTAGCCGCCCCACAGGATCCGGTTGTC
Source organism: Ilumatobacteraceae bacterium (assembly GCA_035529175.1). GTDB lineage: Bacteria > Actinomycetota > Acidimicrobiia > Acidimicrobiales > Ilumatobacteraceae > Sva-07. Next base: position 7,510 of record DATKXG010000078.1, on the reverse strand, counting down.
GGAGGTGAGCCGGTAGTAGTGGAACTGGTTGGTGATGTCGGACAAGCCCTGGCGGTTGGCCCAGCCGATGCGGTCGAGCTGCTCGCTCGACAACGGTTCGGTCACGAGGCAGTAGTCGTACACCGGCACCATGTACTGCCTGATGCGCTTCAGCAACGGCTTGTCGGCGTTGGTGCCGAGCACCGCATTGGCGCAGCGGATCGTGCCGAGCGGGGTGACCACGGCCACGCCGCGGCCGTCCTTGTCGACCGAGGTGGCCTTGGTGTGTTCGTAGATCCGCACACCCAGTTCCTCGGCCACCCGCTTGAGCTCCCAGGCGAGCTTGGCGGGGTCGACGAGCGCGGCGCGTCCCATCCGGAACAATCCACCGGTGTAGGTCGGCGAGTTGACCTCGGAGCGCATCGCGTCCTGATCGAGCCACTGGACCTGCTGGCCGAGCGAGCGCAACAGGTCGTGTTCCTCGCGCAGCTCGTCGAGGTATGACGGCGGATGGTTGACGTGGGCGACGTCGATCACGCCGTTTCGCTCGTAGTCGCAGTCCATCGAGTACCGCTCGATCGTCGACTCGATGTCGTTCAGGTTCCGCAGGCCGAGTTCTTCGAGCGTGTCGATCTCGTCGGGGTGGCGGTCGATGCCGTTGCCGACGCCGTGGGTGATCGAGGCCTCCATGAAGCCGCCGTTGCGCCCGCTCGCCGCGCCACCGACCTCGCCCTTGTCGATCAGCACGACGTCGCGCGACGGGTCGCGTTCCTTGGCGATCACCGCGGTCCACAACCCGGTGTAGCCGCCGCCGACGATGCACAGGTCGCAGTGTTCGTCGCGCACGAGCGTCGGGTTGGACTCGGGGATGTCGGCACTCTCGAGCCAGAACGGATACGGCTCCGCGTCGGCGATTGCATCGAGGGCTCGCTGGTCGTACTGGGTGTCGCCGTTCGCAGGGTCGTTGCTCATGATCTCACTGGGGCACGATCGTACCGTCCGGCCGGCGGGTGCTGCGCCAGCGGAGGCAGCGCCACGGGGACGTGTCGCCGGGAGTCGTGGTCAGCTCGTACGGTGACGGGATGGAACTCGGGATCAGTGGCCGACGCGCCGCCGTGGCGGCAGCGACATCCGGACTCGGGCTCGCTTCGGCGGTCGCACTCGCCGCCGAAGGTGTCCACGTGGCGATCTGTGGTCGCGATCCGGACCGACTGGCGGCCGCCACGGCGATCGTCGGTCACGGCTGCGTGCCGATCGAGGCCGACGTCTCGACTGCCGAGGGGGCAGCCCGCTTCGTCGACGACGCCGCCGCAGCGCTCGGCGCCGTCGACATCCTCGTGCCGAACGCCGGTGGACCGCCACCGGGCACGTTCGCCTCGACCCCGGTCGACGCCTATCCAGCGGCGCTCGAGCTGAACCTGCTGTCGATCGTCGCGATGTGCAAGGCCGCGGTGCCGGCGATGCAGGAGCGGCGTTGGGGCCGGGTCGTGGCGATCACGTCGCTGTCGGTTCGCCAGCCGATCGCCCAGCTGATCCTGTCGAACACCGCCCGAGCGGGCGCGACCGGCTTCCTGAAGACGCTCGCGCTCGAGGTGGCGGGCGACGGGGTCACCGTCAACAGCGTCCAGCCCGGGCTGCATCGCACGCCCCGGGTGGCCGAGCTCTACGGCGAGGAGCAGCAGGCATCGATGCGGATGGGCGACGCCGCCGATTTCGGTCAGGTGGTCGCCTTCCTGTGCGGCGAGCCGGCCAAGTTCACCACCGGCGTGCAGCTCCACGTCGACGGCGGTGCCTACCAGGGTCTGCTCTGAACCCGTCGCCGCTTCGACCGGGTCCCGGCGCGCTCAGGCCGCGTCCTGCGGATTCGACTCGAGGTAGTCCGCTGCGTCGATCGGCACGGCGTGTGAATAGCCGATCGGCAGGCGCACCGTGCCGGCCGACGAGCCGAAGAACACCTGGAACGCGTGGTAGCCGGTGTACAGCTCGGGTTCCTCGCGCAGGCTCTCGGCGTAGGCGGTGACCACGGCGACGTAGGCGTCGTTCGGGTTGTACTCGTAGAGCGCGGCGGCCATGTCGGCGGGTGCGCCGCTCTGCGCGAGATAGGTCGCCGCACCGATGATCGCATCGCGCGTCACCGTCGGATCGCCGCTGCAGCACCTCGCCCAGGTCTCCGGGAGGAACTGCATGGGGCCGACCGCGTCCGCGCTCGACACGCCCTGGATCCGCCCCATGCGGGTCTCCTGCAGGTGGATTGCGGCGAGCCAGTTCCAACCGACGCCGGTGAGCTGCTCGGCCTCTGCGTAGTGGGCGAGCAGCGTCTCGATCGGCTCGGGTTCGCTGATCGTCCAGGCGGGCAGCTCGTCGGGAGGGGGCTGAGGCGGGCGCGTGGCGCTGCGCGCCTGCAGGAACTGCCGGGCGCGGACGACCCGCTCGACTGCCGGTCGGGCCGCTGGATCGAGCGCAGCGAGGACCTCCTCGTCGAGTTCGGGGCGGTCGGCGAGCGCACGCAGCACCAGCTGGTGGTCGATCCCGGCACGCTCGCGCTCGTCGGCCGTGGCCGTCGTGTCGACCATGGTGGCGTGGCTCTCCGACAGCCGTTCGGCGAACTGTGCGGTGTCGAACACGGTGTCGAGACGCGCCGGTGGTTCCCCGAGACCCGGGCTCGGGGAACCAGGATCGATCGTGGTGGTCGTAGCGGTCGTGGTGGTCGTTGTCGCCGTCGTCGTCGCGGGCGTGGCCGGGGCCGGCGTGGTGGGGGCGCTGGTGGGTGCAGTCGCAGTGATCGACGCCTCGCCGTCGCTGCCCGAGCAGTTCGTCGCGAGGAGGCCGAGGGCGGTGACGGTCGCTGCAGACGCGAGCCGGCGCAGCGGGCGGCGGGTCATCGCGACGCGTCGTACTCGGCGCGCGACGCTCGCAGCCGGAGATCCTCGAGCACCCGGCGGTTTGCTGCCTGCAGATCCGCCAGGAACGCCACCGCCCACAGCTGGGCGGCGAGCACGATCAGCCCGATCCCACCGAGCAGGCTCGGCACGCGGCTCGTGTACTCGTCCTCGAACAGGTACAGCCCGAGCCAGCGCAGCAGCAAGAGGGCACCGAGCACGAACGGCACCAGGCCGATCATGAAGAAGAACCGGAAGGGCTTGTAGAGCGCGAAGCTGCGGATGATCGCCTGTGCCGACCGCCACACGTAGCGCGTGCTGCTGCTGACCAGGCGCGACTCGCGCGTCTTGGGGTTGACCCCGATCGGCACCGATTCGATCGCGATGCCGTTCCAGCCGGCCTGCACGATGGTCTCCATCGTGTAGGTGTACCTGCCGAACACCTGCACCCGCATCGCCGCGTCGCGGGCATAGGCGCGGAATCCGCTCGCTGCGTCGCGCACACCGGTGCCGGAGAAGCGTCGCACGACCGAACTCCCCAGGCGCTGCAGCACCTTCTTGGTGCGCGAGAAGTCGTCGATCTCACCGATCGGCCGCTCGCCGACGACCATGTCGGCGCGCCCGGCCAGTACCGGTGCCACGAGATCGGGGATCGAGGTCCCCTGGTACTGGTTGTCGGCGTCGGTGTTCACGATGACGTCGGCGCCGGCGCGCAGGCAGGCGTCGAGTCCGGTCATGAATGCGGTGGCCAGTCCTCGGTTGCGTCCGTGCGACACGATGTGGTCGACACCGAGCTCACGGGCCACCTCCACGGTCCGGTCGGTGCTCCCGTCGTCGATCACCAGCCATTCGACGACGTCGATGCCCGGCACCTCGCGGGGCAGGTCGGCGAGGGTCAACGGCAGGGTCTCCTCCTCGTTGAAGCACGGGATCTGGATGATCAGCTTCACCGGGCCGCTCGCAGGTCGGGAGGCAGCGGATCCGCCGTCGTTCGACATCACGGCGCAGCGTAACGGTCGAGCGCGACCGGATCGGCTCGGTCATCGGCAACTGCGACCGCTGGCGCTGTCCGGGCGACCGTCGCCGAGACGGCGGCGCCCAGGAGGTCGACGGCGATCGACACGACGCGGCTCAACACGGCGGCCGAGACGGCGACGCCTGCCCCGAGGGTGGCGGTGGTCATCGAGATGAAGATCGTTTCGCGCACCCCGATGCCGCCGGGAACGCCGACGACGACGAAGCCGGCCATCCACGAGACGCAGGTCACGAAGATCAGCTCGACCACGAGCGGACCATCGACGTCGACCCCCAGTCCGACGACGGCGAAGACGTTCATGCCGGCGAACGCGACCCAGACCGGCAGGTGGCGTGTGACCAGGAGCGCGAACCAGCGGGGCGCGGGCAGGCGGAGTTCTCTCGTGGTGAACCGCCCGGCGAGACGGTCGATCGCACGTCCGACCGCCGGCACGGCGATCACCGCCAAGAGCAGCGCCAGGAGCGCGACGAGCGCCGCCGAGACGAGTCGATGATCGGTCGGTGTCACCAGTCCCGTGATGGCCGCGACCGCTGCCGCGCCGAGAAAGGTCGCGACCATCGACATCGCGGTAGAGGAGTACGCGGCGCCGCGGGGCGTGGCGTCGCGGTGGGCGAGTTCGGCCTGACCGACGATCGGCCAGATCCCGCCGGGCACGTACTTGCCGAGCTGGCCGACGAAGAACCACGCCATCCCGCGCCGCCACGGCGCCGCCGCGCCGGCGTGGCGAAGTATCCACAACCAGTTCAGCCCGATCAGCGCCATCGCGATCGTGCCGGCCACCGCACCGACCACGAGCCAGCCGACCTCGGCGGAGGACATGGCATCGGCGATCGCGTCACGGTCGCGCACGATCCGGGCGGTGACGAACGCGATGCCGGCGGCGCCGATGACGATCCCGACCAGGTTGACGAGTCGCGTCCGGCTCATGGGTCAGCTCCGGCGAGCGTTGGCGTGCGGTGACGTGGCGGGAGGCGACGTGGCGAGCACCATCGTCCAGGGCAGCGGCGTGGCTCGGTCGACGACGTCGAAGTGGGCGCCGACGAGCGTGGTGAACCCGCGGTTGGTCCAGTGGTTGATGTGGCCGGGTGTGTTGCCGAGGTCGCGGAGGTACCTGCCGCGCGCCATGTTGCCGAGCCGCCAGATCGGCTCGAACGGCACCGACGCGATCAGCGATCCGGCACAGACGCGCGACAGCTCGGCCATCGCCGCGGACGGGTCGGGGAGATGCTCGAACACCTCGATGGCGAGCACGAGGTCGAACGCGTCGTCGGGAAACGGCAGCGAGCCTGCGTCGCCGAATGCGCACGACAGATCACGTGACTGCCACTGGGCCGCCAGTTCCTCGTCGGGAAGGTCGAGGCCGATCACCGGCACGCCGGCGAAGCGCTCGATCACCCGGCTCGTGACGATCCCTTCGCCGATGCCGATCTCGAAGATGCGTGTGGGGGCTGTCCGGTCGAGGAAACGGTCGAGCGCGGCGAAGAACCCGCGCATCATCCGCTGCTCGATCGGGTTGGTCGATCCGTACTTGTCGTAGGTGTTCCCGGTGGGGATCGGTTCGTGTGTCGTCATTCGTGGCTCGTGGCGGTTCGGTGCGTCGGCGCGGGAGCGTATCGACCTGCCGTCAGTTCTCGGGGAGGCGCCACAGGATCCAACGCTGATCGGACCACACCTCCTCGAAGCCGGCCCGGCGGGCCTCGGCAGGGGTGAGCTCGGGTTGCCAGTACGTCGAGTTGCGTCGCTGGGCATAGAAGTCGGCGCGGTCGACGATCCGGTCGAGCTGCTTGGTCTGGAACGCCCGGCGGTCGGTCAACAGCGTCATCGTGCGGGCCCGGTAGTACACGATGATTGCGTCGGGTGGGGTGAACTCGTCGACCGCCTCGAAGATCGGTGCCACGACCGGATTCGACGGGCCGGACTGCACGCGGCCGAGGTCGTTGTACCGCTGGGCGTCGGAGATGTCGCCGGCCAGCACCACGCCGTGCGCCACGACGAGAGCGCCGAGCGGCACCAGTGCCGTTGCCGTCGCGACGCGAATCGACCGCCCCCAGCGAGCGAAGAGCCAGCCGAGTGTGGCGACCAGTGCGACGGTGGCGAAGTACGCCACCCAGGGCGTGACCTGGAACCAGTAGCGGTCGACGCGACGGAGATGGGTGCTGACCGTCAGCGCGCTGAGCACGGCGAGCACGACGAGGGGCGTGTCGAGCGTCGGCCGCTGCCGTACGCCGATCACCACTCCGATCGCCGCGAGGACGAGCACGGCGACGCCGATCGCGGTGTGGTCGCCGAGGCCGAGCTGGTCGCTGAGGATGCCGGGATATTCAGCCATCCGGTCGTCGAGGAAGGCCGAGCTGTTGCCGTTGTCGGGCAGGAGATCGGTGGGCAGCAGCAGCTGCGCGAAGGTGGCGCCGACGGCGAAGGCTGCGAAGGGAGTGACGATCGCCCGCCAGTAGGTTCGGATGGCGGCGGTGGCGCCGGCGAACAGCGGATCGTCGCCGGCGCGTCCGGCGACGACGATGTCGTAGAGGACCATGACGCCGACGACGCCGAGCAACACGACCGACTCACGCCGCACGTTGAACGCGACGACGATCAGCATCCCCAAGGCGATCAGACGGCCGTTCGGCGCGGTGAGCAGGGTGGCGTCGCGCCGGATCCGGTCGTACCACCAGATCACGAGCGCCACGGCAGCCAGGTGGGGGAACTCGGTCAGCAGCTGGTCGGTGTGCGCCAGGTACAGCGGTGACGTCGCGAACACGGCCACGATGGCGATGGCAGGGCCCCACCCGATGCGGCGTCGAACGATGCCGTGCAACAACACGAGCCAGAGGCAGAACGTGGCGACCTCGACCAACTTCAGGCGGTCGTAGTCGAGGCCCCACGCGTGCACGAACGGCGACAGCAGCAGCGGCCAGACCCACGGGTACGCGACGGGGCTGAAGCCGCTGTCGGAGTTCAGCACGGCGAACCGGTTGTCGGACACGACCTGGGCGATGTCGCCGTCGAACAGGCTGCGGGCCTGGCGCAGGTAGAGCGCGAAGTCGTCGCCCTGGGTGTGCCCGGTGCGGTGGAGCAGGACGGCCAGCACGGCGCCGATCGCGACGATCGCGGGGAGGGCAAGGCGGCGCGCCACGTGGGTCACGGTGGCGGAGGGCCGACGCATCAGCGCCACGTTAGAGCGTGGCCCACCTCACCACGCAGCGCCACCTTCGACTCGGGTCGAGGAGTCGCCAGGGCCTGCGAGCTGCCACGGCGTACAGCGCGGGGACGTGTCGGTGAATCGTGCGTTGTCGCTGATGCAGAACGCCGGCCGTGGCGTTCCGCGTTGTCAGGCCGAGGCGGCCTCGAGGGCGCGGCGGGTGAGGACGCGGGCGAGGTGCTGGCGGTACTCCATGCTGGCATTCAGGTCGGCCTGCGGGTCGGCGTCGGCGGCAGCCTGCTCGGCAGCATCGGCCACGCTGGCACCGCTTGCGATGGCGGCTGCGACGCTCGTGGCGAGCACCGGTGTGGCGCCCATGTTGACGAGGCCGACGCCGGCCTGGTCGCCATTGCGCCATGCGGCGACGCCGACGATCGCCCAGTCCTGGGCGCGCCGGTTGAACTTCTGGAAGTTCCA
>DATKXG010000077.1:0-31286 GCA_035529175.1 Ilumatobacteraceae bacterium | reverse complement strand
GAACGCCCGACCCACCAGGTCGTCCTCGCTGATCGTGCCGATCACGCGCGAGTCCTGCGAACCGCCACGATTGTCACCCATCACGAACACGTGATTGTCGGGCACGGGACCATCCGGCGAGTAGTCGCCGCCACAGTCGGTAGTTGTGACGACGTTCGGGTCGAGGTAGGGCTCGTTGAGTACTCGGCCGTCGATCAGAACCGTGCAGTTGCGCACCTCGACCGATTCGCCAGGCAGACCGATGACACGCTTGATCAGGTCACGTTCGGACGCACCCGTGACCTGATGCAAGACCACGACGTCACCGCGATTGGGGTCGTGCAGGCGATACGACAACTTGTTGACGAACACCCGGTCGTTGGTGTCGAGGGTGGAGAACATCGACTCACCTTCGACGACGAAGTGGGCAATGACGAACGTCCGCACCACGAACGCAACGAGCAACGCAACGGCGATGACCACCATCCAGTCGAAGAAGGCGCGGGCCCCAGGCGGCAACTTGGACGTGCTGGTTTCGTCTGCCGGTGGTCCCTCAGGCGGCGTCGCGGGTGGTTGCGCCGGGGGCGGGGTGATGATCTCAGACGACACGCGGGCCCAACGCTAACGCACTCAGAGCGATTCGATGAGGCGCTCGACCCGTTCGTCTCGGCTCTTGAACGGGTCCTTGCACAGCACGGTGCGCTGGGCTTGGTCGTTGAGCTTCAGGTGGACCCAATCGACGGTGTAGTCACGCTTGCGTTCCTTTGCCCGGCGCACGAAGTCGCCGCGCAACCGTGCCCGCGTGGTCTGCGGTGGAAGATCGATCGCCTGCTCGATGTCGGCATCGGTGCAGATGCGTTCGATCATTCCCCGGTCCTGCAGCTTGTAGAAGGGGCTCCGGGTCCGTGAGACGTCGTGGTACTGCAGGTCGAGCAGTTGCACACGGGCGTGGCCGAATGGCAGGCCGTGGCGCTCGCGGAAGGCTTCGATCAGCTTGTACTTGATCACCCAATCGACCTCGCGATCGAGCTTCATGGGATCGTCCTCGATCGTGGTGATGCAGTGCTCCCACATCTCCAAAGCCTTCTGCTCCATCGGCGGGAAGCCCTGCGAGTCGGCGTAGCGCAGCGCCCGGTCGAGATACTCGCGCTGGATGTCCAGCGCCGACACCTCACGACCGTTGGCGAGGCGGACCGTGCGTCGACACGTGATGTCGTGGCTGATTTCGCGAATCGCACGAATCGGGTTCTCGAGCGTCATGTCGCGCAACACCACGTTGGGGTCTTCGAGCATGCGCAACATGCACGCTGCAGCGCCAACCTTGACGAAGTTGGTGTACTCGCTCATGTTCGAGTCGCCGACGATCACGTGGAGGCGGCGGTACTTCTCGGCGTCGGCGTGGGGTTCGTCGCGCGTGTTGATGATCGGACGGCTGCGGGTGGTTGCCGAGGACACGCCCTCCCAGATGTGTTCGGCACGCTGGGCGATCGAGTAGGTCGCTCCCCGGGCGGTCTGGAGCACCTTGCCGGCGCCGGTATAGATCTGGCGGGACACGAGGAACGGGATCAGGACCTCGGCGTAGTGGCCGAGGTCGTCGTCGCGGCTGGTGAGGTAGTTCTCGTGGCAGCCGTACGAGTTGCCGGCCGAATCGGTGTTGTTCTTGAACAGGTAGATCGTGCCGCGGATCGACTCCTCGGCGAGTCGTTGCTCGGCGGACTCGACGAGCTGCTCGAGGATTCGCTCCCCCGCCTTGTCGTGCACGACGAGTTCGTACAGCGAGTCGCACTCGGGCGTGGCGTATTCGGGGTGCGAGCCGACGTCGAGATACAGCCGAGCGCCGTTCTGGAGGAACACGTTCGAACTCCGGCCCCACGACACGACCCGGCGGAACAGGTACCGGGCGACCTCGTCCGGGCTCAGACGGCGCTGGCCCCGCAGCGTGCAGGTGACGCCGTACTCGTTCTCGAGTCCATAGATGCGTCGCTCCATGCGTCGCAACCTAGCGACGAACGGGGGGCCGTGCCGGTTCAGGCGCGACGGAATCGGACCGCCATACCCGGACGGCACTGCGCGAGGTCCGGGAGATCGTCGGGCTCCACGACCGCGATGACGGGATAGCCGCCGGTCGTGGGATGGTTCGCAAGCATCACGATCGGTTCGCCCGACGGCGTGACCTGCACCGCTCCCACCGTCAGCCCGATGCTCGGCATCTGGTCCTGCGCTCGTGTGCTCGGATCGAAGGAGCCAGCCTCGAGGCGGACGCCGACGCGGCTCAGCTCGCTGGTGATCCTCCACGGTCGCCGGATCAGGCTCTGCGTACCGCCGATGAACCAGTCGTGGTGTGGGCCGTCCCAGATCCGGACACGGACCTCGGTCGCGCCGCGTGGCGGAGCGTGGTCTGCGGCGAGTTCGGTGCCGGGATCGGGCCCGACAGGGAGGGCCGAGCCGGCGACGAGCGCCACGGGTCCGACCCCACCGAGCGTGTCCTGGCTGCGGGATCCGAGCACGTCGTCGACCGCAAGACCGCCACGCACGCCGAGATACGCCCACACCGAACCAGGCGGCGCGTCGACGCGGATGCGAGCACCGGCGCCGAGTGTCTGGCGGCTCGCGTCGGTGCTGGAGGCGACGACCACCGGACGCAGCGCCTCGACGATCAGTGCGCCCATGGTCTCGATCGTCGCGGCGTCGGGCGGATTGCCCACGAGCCGGTTGACCAGGTCGTGGGTGCGTCGATCGACCGCACCACCGGTGGGTACCCCCAGATGGGCGAGCCCCACCCGCCCGTGGTCCTGCACCGTCGTCGCGAAACCGACCTGCACGATTCGCAGCGCGGGCTCGGCGTTCATGCCGGAACTCGCCGGAAGCGAACGGACTGGCCGGGACGGAGCAGGGCCGGCGGGTTGCGTTCGGCGTCCCACATCGACGCCGTGGTGCGTCCGATCAGATACCAGCCGCCCGGTGACGACGACGGGTACACACAGGTGTAGCCGGCGGCCACGCCGATCGATCCCGCCGGTACGGAGGTGCGCGGCGTGTCCCGGCGCGGCACGTGCAGGCGTCGGTCGATGCCGCGCAAGTACCCGAAGCCGGGACTGAACCCGCAGAACGCCACGTCGTAGGAGCCGGACACGTGCAGGCGAACGACGTCGTCGATCGAGACCCGCGCGGCGTCGGCCAGCGCGGCGATGTCCGGGCCGTCGTAGACGACGTCGATCGTCACCGGTTGGTCCGAACCTTCCGCTCGGCTCGCCGGCACGACCATGTCGAGCACGTGGCCGATGTCGTCGTGACGTTCGCGTGCGCACCGCACGACCACGGTCGACTCGGCCGGAATGATCTCGACGACGCCGGGCACGTCCATCGCCCAGAGCGACGCCGCCCACGCCGCTGGATCCGTCAGGTCGTCGAGGAGCCACGCCACTGGTCCGTAGGGCCGCCTGCTCATGATCGAGATTCAGTGCACCCGTGCGTCGGCGTCGTCGCGCAGGAAGTCCGGCAGCTCGATGTGGCTGTCGGCGTCGTAGAACGCCCGATTCGGTGGTGCGTAGGTCATGTGGGCCCCGTTCTGTGCCTGAGCGCTCAGTCGGTGAAACGGTAGACGCCGATGCCTGCCGCATCGAGTGCCGCGCGCACCGCTCGGGCGAGGCCGACCGCTCCCGGAGTGTCACCGTGGACGCAGATCGACCGTGCGCGTACGGTCACGACCGTGCCGTCGATCGCGACGACCTCGTTGTCGGTGGCGAGTCGGACGGCCCGTTCGGCGACCTCGTCGGGATCGGTGAGCACGCTGTTGGGCTCGCGACGCGACACCAGGCCGCCGTCTGGTCGGTACGCACGATCGGCGAATGCCTCGGGGACGCCTTCGAGCCCGGCGGCATCCGCAGCGGAGAGCAGCTCCGAGCCGGGCAGACCGAGAATCGCGAGCGACGGGTCGTACTCCGCGGCGGCCTCGACGAGCGCTCGGGCGGCGGCCGGGTGGGTCGCCGTCGTGTGGTACAGCGCGCCGTGGGGCTTGACGTAGGCGATCTCGGCGCCGGCGACCTGGGCGAACGCATCGAGCGCTCCGAGTTGGTAGAGCACGGCATCGCGCAGTTCCTCGGGTGCCATGTCGAGGTGGCGGCGACCGAAGCCTGGCAGATCGGGGAACGACACCTGGGCGCCGATCGCCACGTCGTTGTGCACCGCAAGTCGACAGGCGGCCCGCAGGACCGACGGGTCGCCGGCGTGGAAGCCGCACGCGACGTTCGCGCTGGTGACGATGCCCAGCATGGCGGCGTCGTCACCGAGCGTCCAGACCCCGTAGGACTCCCCCAGGTCACTGTTGACGTCGATGGCGACCATGCTCCGATGGTACGCCCCCGTGGCTCGCTATGTCAGCGTGTCAACGTCCGACTCTGTTCATGACGGCACCGATCCGCTGAAGATCCCGACGCAACCCACGACGTCGACCACTGGGTCGTCGAGGTGTTCGGCGAGCGTGGACCTCAGTCCCTCGAGGCTGTCGTCGACGTTGGCGAAGATTCCGTGCTTGTTGTTGCGCTCCATCACCTTTCGGGCGAGCCAATTCCGTTCGACGCCGTCGTGGAGCAATGTTGCTCCGAAGACACGACCCCGCGGGTTCATCAGCGCCTTCACATGTTCGAACACGATGCCCTTCGCGACGATGTCGCCGGGCATGCAATGAAGCACGTAGTTCAACCCAACGGAGTCGAACGCAGGAATGTCGAACGGGACGGGTTCGAGCACGTTGGCGCGGTAGACCTCGGGCTCGTATCGAGCGAGACGCCTGCTCGCGACGTCCAGGCAGTTCTCGTTGAGGTCCATCAACGCCACACGCGATGCGGACGAATCGAATCGGCAGCGGTCGAGAAAGAAGCCGGTCCCGACCCCGATGTCGAGGTGGTTGTTCGAGATGTGCTCGTCGTAGTGCTGGACGAGTCGACGCGCCGGACACTTCCACGCCAGACGTGAGAAGTACCCGAGAATCGCGAGGTCGTAGACGGCGAGGGCGCGCTTCGTGTAGAAGGCATGTCCTGCCTCGACCTGGGCGGGAGTCGGGTTCATGTCACTCGTATCAGCGAGACCGGCCCCGCCGTCGTGAATGCTGGATCGGGTGCGTTCAGCCGCATCCAGATCTTCAGGTCGGCGACGGTTCCTTCCATCGTGCTCAAGCTGACCTCCAACGGTTGCGGATTTGGGCGCGAGCCTCGCGCCCTCACGACTGTTCCGCCGAACGTCGCGTTCGGTTCACCGAAATCCCGCTCGCCGACGAGTCGTCCCCACATCTCGGGAGTTCGATGTCGACAACTGGCTGGTTGTCGGGCGGACGTCGACCCGCAGGCAGCATCGGGGTGCCGTCGGCGCGATAGTCCACGATGTAGCCATCGGGGTCTCGCACCGATCTGAGGCGGTGTTTGGACTTGAAGGGGTTGTGCGTGTCGCACCGTGGGTGGGCGTTCGACTGATCGGTGGGACCGCCGTCGGCGCTCCATTCGGCGATGTGGTCGACCTGGCACTGGTCGCCGGGCACGTTGCAGCCGAGGTGGCCGCAGCGCTGCCAGAGGAGCAGTGCGAGTTCTCGGGCAACGCCGGTGAACAGCCGGCGTTTCCGGCCGGCGTCGACGACGACACCGGCGGAGTCGATGACCACGCGTCGCACCACCCCGGACAGGCAGGCGGCGATGACGTCGTCCGGAGCAAGGGTCACGCCCGTGGACGATTCGATGCGCTCGACCGCCATGTCCTCGGGTCGAATCGGCTCAGGCTCGAGGCCCAGGCCTCGACGAGCGAGGAGTCGTTGGAACGTCACGACGCCGACAACGACGTTGACGACTGGCTTCGGGGCCACGCCGTCAGCAGGCGCGAGCACTGCTGCTCGAAACACCTCGACGAGCGCGTCGTAGCGTCGCTGAGCATCGGTGCGCGGCAGCCTCGACGCCGGCGCGTCAGGCCCGAACTCTGCCGTCCGTGCAGCGACATCCTTGGCGAACTCGGCATCGACGAACTGCTGGAAGATTCCGATCAGTTCGGCGGTGATCATGCCGGTGCCGCCCGTTGCCCGGATGCTGACCGATCCGTTGGCATCGAGCACCGAGGCGCTGCGGCGATCGTGGGAGATCTCGTCGTTGCGTTCAGCTCCGTCGAGGTCCGCGAGCGTCTCCCATCGGCGCGTGACGACACGGAAGTCGTCGAACGCCAGATGCTCGGCATGCCGCAACAGGGTGGTCGCCATCGAGTCGAGCTGGTCGCGGACCCGCGGGTTCGACGTCACTCGGGCGACCTCGTTGGCCTGTGCGACGCCGATGTGGCCCTCCGAGAGCGCATTCACCAACTCGGGCAGTACGTCGAACGCCCTGGCCAACTTACGTAGCCGTGCCGCGTCGGCACTCGGGCCGTTGGTCTGGGCTGTGACCCACTGCTTCATCGAGTGATGGCCATCGACGGCGTGGAGCGCCCTGCGCTCCCCCGCCCGCACGATGCACGCCATCTCGGCCTCGATCGATCGCCGCTGCAGCTCGAGTTCACGGAACCGGGCCGTCAACGTGTCATCGTCGCACTCTGCGATCTGATCGACGAGCCCCACCTGCATGAAACCCAAGCTATGGAACACACGTTCGCAGCGCAACGCCGCCCAGCTTGCGATGAGCGAAACGACCGCATACCGGCGTTTCGCTCATCGCAGCGTCGAGCGCCCGGTACATTTCGCTCATGGCGTCCCTCCAGGACCGGCCGAACACTGCGCTCATGGTGATCGACATGCAGCGCGGAGTCGTGGGCGACGCGTTCGAGGTCGACCGTGTGATCGACAACATCAACGCCCTGGTCGACCGGGCGCGTACGGCCAACGTGCCGGTCATCTGGGTCCAGCACGCCAGTGAGGAACTGGTCGAGGGCTCGGAGCCATGGCAGTACGTCGACGAACTCCAGCGTGCCGACGGCGAACCCCTCGTGCACAAGTGCTTCGGCGATTCGTTCGAGGAGACCGATCTCGAGTCCATCCTCGCCGAGCGCCACGTCGGTCATCTCGTCGTCACCGGCGCGCAGACCGACGCCTGCATCCGCTCGACTCTGCACGGTGCTCTCGCACGTGGCTACGACGCCACGTTGGTGGCTGACGCCCACACGACCGAGGACATGCGGCCATGGGGTGCCCCGATCGGTCCCGCCGACGCCATCGCGTACACGAACCTCTACTGGAGCTTCACCAACGCTCCCGGGCGTTCCGGCATTACGTCCCCCACCGCCGACGTCACCTTCGCCGGACCCTGACCGGGTGGGGTCAGGCGCTGAGGTCGTCCTTGGTCAGCCGGTGGAAGCAGCGGCGACCGTTGGTGCGAGCGAGGTCGGCGACTTCGAGATCGTCGTCGGCGATTTCACGGTCGGGACCACCGAGCGCCGTGCGCCCGAGCGCGATCGCGGCCGCACGATCGAGACCGTCGGTCCAGGTCTCGGAGAGGCGGGCGTTGATCGCCTCGGCGTCGCCGCCGATCGCCGCGTAGTCGCGCTCGTCGACGACCGTGCCGTCGTAGAGGATGTGGAACATCTGGTCACCGGCCGGTTCGAGGCCGACTTCGGCGACGAGGATCTCCACCTCCATCGGCTTCATCTCATGGGTGAAGATCGTGCCGAGCATCTGGGCATAGCTGTTGGCGAGACTCCGGGCATCGACGTCGTCACGCGAGTACTGGAACCCCTTGAGGTCGGCGGCTCGAACGCCGGCGACACGCAGCTGGTCGAACTCGTTGTACTTGCCGACCCCGGCGAAGGCGATGCGGTCGTAGATCTCGCTCACCTTGCGCAGCGTCTCGGACGCGTTCTCCGCGACGATCACGATGCCCTCGGCGTACCGGACCGCCGCCAACGCACGTCCGCGGGCGATGCCCTTGCGCGCGAAGTCGGCACGGTCCTTCATCATCTGTTCGGGAGCGACGTAGAACGGCATGCTCATCGCGAACGCACCTCCGCGACGATCGCCTCGTAACGCGCGGCGAGATCGTCGTCGGCGAGCCGGGTCCAACCGCCGGCGTCGATGGTCGCAACCACGGGGTAGATGCCCCGCAGCGCATCGGGCCCACCGGTGGCCGAGTCGGCGTCGGCGGCCTCCCAGAGCGCACGAGCAGCCAGGTTGACGGCGTCGTCACGGCTCATGTCGGAACGGAACCCGACCTTGATCACCGTTCCGGCGTGCAGGCTGCCAGAGCCGGTCGCCACGTAGTCGCGTTCCTCGTAGCGGCCGCCGGTGGCGTCGTAGTCCCACAGCCGACCGCTCTCGCGACGAAGGTCGTAGCCACCGAAGATCGGCACGACGACCATGCCCATCATGGCTGCCTGCAGATTGCCGCGGACCATCATCGACAGCTGGTTGGCCTTGCCCTCCAGGCTCAACGCGGTGCCCTCGACCTTCTCGTAGTGCTCGAGCTGCAACTGGAACAGCCGGATCATCTCCATCGCTGCGCCCGCAGCGCCGGCGATCGCGACGCCGCTGTGGCGGTCGGCCTCGACGACCTTCTCCATCGTTCGGTGCGAGATGAGGTTGCCCGATGTGGCGCGCCGGTCGCCGGCCATCACCACGCCGTCGGCGTACGTGAGTGCGACGCAGGTCGTGGCGTGTGGGAGCGACAGCTCGCGCATGAGGTCGGTTGACGCACCGACGAGCGGTTCTGTTCCCAGGCCCACCCGGCGAAGCAGCTCCGGAAAGCTCGATCCCGGGTCGTCCGAGGTCGAGAAGATCGGCATCGTCACGGGTTACTGTCCGCCCTTTTGCACGTACGACTTGACGAAGTCCTCGGCGTTGGTCTCCAACACCTCGTCGATCTCGTCGAGCAGGTCGTCGAGCTCGGCCTTGAGCTTCTCACCGGTCTCGGTGACCGCCGGGGCGGCCTCGACGGCAGCCTCGCTTTCGCGGCTCGTCGTGCCCTTCGACTTCTGGGTGCGTTCTGCCATCAGCGGGTGCTTCCCTTCGTTGCATCGGATGAATCGGGTGCGATCATTGCCCGAGGCGGTCGAGGAGTTCTCGCGCCGTCTCGCTCTCGTCGATCAAGGTACCAACGTGGTCGGCGGTCCCGCGTAGTGGTTCCATCATCGGCACCCGACGGAGGGGGTCGCGTCCGATGTCGAACACCAGGGAGTCCCAGTTCGCGGCGACGACGTCGTCCGGGAACTTCTGGAGGCACCGGCCCCGGAAGTAGGCGCGAGTGGTGCTCGGCGGCTCGGTCATCGCCCGGGTCACCTCGTCGGCGCTCACCATCGTGTCGAGACCGGCACGCAGCGCCAGGCACCGCTCGGAGCGCAGGTCGTGGTACTGCAGGTCGATCGCCTTCAATTTTGCCGAACCGGGTTCGATGCCGTGCCGCTCGGCGTAGCCATCGACGAGGCGTCGCTTCGCAACCCAGTCCACCCAGTTGGCGACCGAATGCGGCTCGGCCTCGAGCCCGGCCAGGACGGTTTCCCACTTGGCGAGCACGTCCGTTCCGATGTCCTCGCCGACGCAATCGAGGCCGTGTGACTGCTCGTACTTCCGTGCACGTTCGAGCAGACCCCACTGGACCTCCATCGCCGTTGCCCGGCTGCCGTCTCGCAGCATGATCGTCTGACGCAACGTCGGGTCGTGGCTGACCTGGCGAATCGCGGCAACCGGGTTGCCGAGCAGCCAGTCGTCGCCGAGTTCGTCGTCCTCGATCATCGCCAACACGATCGCCGTGGTCCCGACCTTGAGATAGGTCGCGACTTCGCTCATGTTCGCATCGCCGACGATCACGTGCAGTCGCCGGTACTTCTGCGCGTCGGCGTGCGGTTCGTCGCGGGTGTTCACGATCGGGCGCTTCAACGTGGTCTCGAGACCGATCTCCTCCTCGAAGAAGTCGGCGCGCTGGCTCAGCTGGTACGCAACGTGATCGGGGGGCCTGCCCGGCAGTTCGCACCCGACCTTGCCGGCACCGCAGAACACCTGGCGGGTGACGAAGTGCGGGGTGATCTGGCCGGCCATTCGCCCGAACGGCGTCTCGCGAGCGAGCAGATAGTTCTCGTGACAGCCGTAGCTGTTGCCCTTGCCGTCGGAGTTGTTCTTGTGGATGATGATCTCACCACCCTCGGGCAGCAACGACCGGACGTGCTGCATCGAGGCCCGCACGATCTCCTCGGCCGCTCGGTCCCACACCAGGGCCTCTCGCGCGGTGGTCACCTCGGGCGTCGAGATCTCCGGGTGGGCGTGGTCGACGTAGTAGCGCGCCCCGTTCGTGAGCACGGCGTTGACGAGCATCGTCTCGACCTCAGGGGCGAGCGAGGCATCGAGTTCGAACCCGCGTGCGTCGTTGGCGGGCTGTTCGTCCTCGAAGTCCCAGCCGATGCGGCCCCGATCGCGGTTGGTTGCGGCGACGTAGGCGTTGATCAACATCGACGACGCCGAGACCGGATTGTTGTCGCCCCCGCGCACCACGATGCCGTACTCGGTCTCGATCCCGCAGACCTTGGGCAGCGCCATGTCCTGAACCTAGCGGAGCGACAGGTTCACGTGACGTTCAGCTCTCGGTCCGGGTGGGGACGGGGCCGGGGAGGACCCGGGGTCAGACGACGTCGAAGCGGACGCCGGCGTGGGCCTCGAGCCGTTCGATCAGCGCATCGCCGAAGGCACTGGCGGGCGTCCAGAATCCACCACCCACGTCCGCCGGATCGACGTCGAGGAACGCGACGGCCGACTCGCCGAGCATCTTGGCCGTCGACCCGTAGCCGGGGTCGGCGTCGCCCGTGACCTTCGTGCGGATCTCTCGCCCGTCGGCGGTGCGTCCGACGAATCGCAGGTCGAAGTACCCCGCCTGCTGCTTCGCCTCGCTGGGTCCCTCACCTGGTTTGGGGATCACCTTGCCGAGCAGCTTGCGGGTGGGGCCGAAACTCGCGGCGCCGGTGAACGCCGCGAGTCCAGCGGTCATCCCCCATGCGGCGACTCCCCCGACCAGTCCGTCGCCCGTCATCATCGTCTCGCCGTAGGTGAAGTCGCGACCCCACGGCTGGCCGAGCAAGGCGTGGCTGCGCAGCACCACCGCCGAGTTGGTCGGCGCCATCACGAACGGCGCGACCCAGCTCTCGAATCGATCGTCTCGTGTCGGGCGGCCCAATCCGGGTTGCTTCGGACCTTGGCGCAGGTCGACCGGGGCGAGCACGTACGGGTCGGCGACCATCTTGCGCAGCTCGGGGTGCTCGGCCATCTCCTCGAACATCTGCATGCCGCTCGCAGCGGTGCCGCCGCTGACGCCGCCCTTCGCGCCCTTCACCGACATCCGCACCTCGACGCACGGCTCGCCGAACTCCTCGATCGCGCGCTGCTGGGTGAACCAGGTCCCGAGGTCGGACGGGATCGAGTCGAACCCGCAGGTGTGCACGATCCGTGCACCGGTGGTCTCTGCTCGAGCCTGGTGGGCATCGATCATGCGCCGCATCCACTGGACTTCGCCGGTGAGATCGCAGTAGTCGCCACCCGCCTCGACGACCGCTTCGACGAGTTCGGATCCGTACAGGGCGTAGGGCCCCACGGTCGACGCGACGACCTGCGTCGACGCGGCCAGATCGTCGAGCGCAGCCCGATCCGAAGCGTCCGCCACGATCCTGGGAACGTCAGCACCGGTGGCTCGGGCGAGCTCGTCGAGCTTGGAGGCGTTCCGCCCCGCGATCGCCCAGCGGAGGTCGCCGTCGGTGCCGTGGCGTCGAACCAGGTACCGGCACAGGATCTGGCCGACGAAGCTCGTCGCCCCGTAGACGACGATGTCGTGGTCGCGGCCACGTTTCACAGGTACTGCCCCGTGGCGACCCGTTCGATGGCCCGTCCGCCCGACGCATCGGTCTCGGCGGTCTCCGACACCAGGGTGCGGATGAACACGATCCGCTCGCCCTTCTTGCCGGAGATCTTGGCCCAGTCGTCGGGGTTCGTCGTGTTCGGCAGGTCCTCGTGTTCCTTGTACTCCTGCTTGATCGACGCGAGCAGATCGTCGGTGCAGACGCCCTTCGCTCCGCCGCCGATCACCCGCTTGATCGCGAGCTTCTTCGCGCGCCGCACGACGTTCTCGATCATGGCGCCCGACGAGAAGTCCTTGTAGTAGAGGATCTCCTTGTCGCCGTTCTGATAGGTGACCTCGAGGAACCGGTTGGCCTCGTCGTCGCGATACATCTCGAGGACCGTCGCTTCGATCATGTCGGGGATCGACTCCCCCTCCATGATCGGGATCTCGTCGGTCAGGTAGCGGGCGAAGATCGCCTTCGCGGCCTCCGCGTTCGGGCGTTCGATCTTGATCTTCACGTCGAGCCGGCCCGGGCGCAGGATTGCCGGGTCGATCAGGTCCTCCCGGTTCGTCGCACCGATGACGATGACGTTCTTGAGCCCCTCGACACCGTCGATCTCGGACAGCAGCTGCGGAACGATCGTCGACTCCATGTCGGAGCTGATGCCCGAGCCACGGGTGCGGAACATCGAGTCCATCTCGTCGAAGAACACGATGACCGGCCAGCCCTCGTCGCTCTTCTCACGGGCACGCTGGAACACGAGGCGGATCTGGCGCTCGGTCTCACCGACGTACTTGTTGAGCAGCTCGGGGCCCTTGATGTTGATGAAGTAACTCCGGCCCTTGCCCTCGCCGATCGTCTCGGCGACCTTCTTGGCCAGGCTGTTGGCGACCGCCTTCGCGATGAGCGTCTTGCCGCAGCCGGGAGGCCCGTACAGCAGGATCCCCTTGGGCGCCGGTAGCTGATGCTCGGCGAAGAGGTCCTGATGCAGGAACGGCAACTCGACGGCGTCGGCGATCTGTTCGATCTGGTCGTCGAGGCCGCCGATGTCGGTGTAGGAGATGTCCGGCACCTCCTCGAGCAGCAGGTGCTCGACTTCGGGGCGAGGCAACTTCTCGAGCAGCAGGTTCGATCGCGTGTCGAGGCGAAGGTGGTCGCCTGCACGGATGTGGGTACCGCGGATCGCGTCGGCGAGTTCGCAGACCCGCTCCTCGTCGGCGCGGCCGACCACCACGATGCGGACGCCGTCGTCCATGACCTCCTTGACCGTGACCACCTCGCCGGTGATCTCCGGCGCCCGCGCCATCACGACGTTGTAGCTCTCGTTGAGCACGACCTCGGCGCCGCGGTCGAGCAGTTCCTGGTCGATGTCGGGGTGCAGCGCGACGCGCATCTTGCGTCCGCTGGTGAGGATGTCGACGGTGTCGTCGTCGTTCTTGCCCACGACCACGCCGTACGCAGACGGCGGTTGGGACAACTTGTCGACCTCGTCGCGCAGCGTGGCGATGTGCTCTCGCGCCTCGCGAAGGGTGTAGGAGAGCTTCTCGTTCTGGCCGACGGCAGCCGCCAGCTGCCCCTTGGTTTCGAGGAGCCGTTCCTCCAACGAATGCACTCGCTTCGGGGCGTCGGCGAGGCGCACCCGCAGGTGCGCGATCTCGTCGTGGAGGGCAGCGAGCTCGTCGCTGTCGGTCGCTCCGGCTTCGTTGGTCGACCGGGGATCGTCCGCAGAGGTTGCCATGGGCCGAATGTACACGCCCCCGCGGGAATCGTGTTTGCACGTCGGGGACCGTGTAAACTTTCCGCCACAGGACAACCCCCCATTCAACGAGGAGCCCCACTGACATGAAGGTCTGGATCGACCAGGATCTGTGCACCGGCGACGGCCTGTGCGAGGAGATCGCCCCCGACGTCTTCACCCTGCTCGACGACGGCCTCGCCTATGTCGTCGAGGGTGGAAAGATCTTCGCTGAGGCCAAGGGCAATCCCCAGGGCGCCGAGGGTCTCGCCGAGATCCCCGACGGCCAACTCGAGGCCGTGATCGAGTCCGCCGAGGAATGCCCCGGCGAGTGCATCTACATCGAGCCCTGATCACGCACGAACGCTGAACGCGACGAGGCCCCGGACGACATCGTCCGGGGCCTCGTCGCGTCGGAGTGGGTGTCAGGGTGTCGAGATCTGCTCGCGTCGCACGGCCTGCTCCTGCGGCGGGGCCTCGCTGATCCCGAAGCGATCGTGCAACCGGCGCAAGGGGGCCGGCGCCCACCAGTTCCAGTCCCCGGCCAGCTTCATCAGTGCGGGCACCAGCGTCGAGCGCACGATGAAGGCATCGACCAACACTGCCACTGCAAGGCCGAGGCCGAACAGCTTGATGAACGTCACACCCGAGGTGGCAAAGGCGAAGAACGTGATCGACAACAGCAGGGCCGCTGCGGTCACGAGGCGACCCGTCTTCTCCAACCCGATCGCCACGGCGAGGTCGTTGTCGCCCGTCGTGTCGTACTCCTCCTTGATGCGCGACAGGAGGAACACCTCGTAGTCCATCGAGAGTCCGAACGCCACGCAGAACATCAGGATCGGCATGGAGATGTCGGTGAGCCCGGTCGGCGTGAACCCGAGCAGATCGGCACCGTTGCCCTCCTGGAACACCCAGACCATCAACCCGAACGTCGCCGTCAGGCTGAGGGCATTGAGGATGATCGCCTTGATCGGCACGAGCAGCGATCCGAACATCAGGAACAGCAGCACGAACGTCGCGACGACGATGATGCCCGCTGCGTAGGGCACAAGTGAGAAGATCGCCGACTTCGAGTCGACGAGCGCCGCCGACGCTCCACCGACCAACGTCTCTTCGAACGGCGCGTCGATCGAGCGGATCACCTCGACCATCGCTTCCGCCTCGACCGAGATCGGTTCGAGTTCGGGGACCACGTTGAACCAGGTCGCGTCACCGGACGCCGACGCCGACGGGGCGAACTGAGCGAGCGAGGGGTCGATGGCCACGTTGGCGCCATCGACGAACCGCCCGACGGCGCTGTCGACGCGGGCCACCCCGCCGATGAGGGACAACTCGCCGGCATAGGCGCCGATCGAGTCGTCATCGACGCCGCCCACGGCGGCGATCGCGAATGCGTCGCCCTCCGACGAGTCGAACTCGGTACGCAGGACCTCGGACTGCTGACGGACCTCGGTCGATTCGGGAAGCACGCGGTCGTCGGGAACACCCCACTCGACGCTCAGGAACGGAAGGCCGAGTGTCACGAGGAACGTGACCCCGGCGACCGCCACCACGCCGGGGCGCCGCATCACACCGGTTGCCAGACGATGCCAGAAGCCGTGGCCGACTCGGTCGGTCCTGCGGAAGATCGTGAGCGAGTCCACTCGCTGCCCGAGCACGGCGAGCAGCGCCGGCAGCGACACCACCGAGATCACCATGGCGACCACGAGCACGCCGATGCCCCCGTAGGCGAACGACCGCAGGAAGTAGAGCGGGAAGATCAAGAGCGCGCTCAGCGAGATTGCCACCGTGATGGCGCTGAAAGCGACCGTGCGGCCCGCAGTCTCGACGGTGCGGATCACGGCCTCGTCGACCGAACGCCCACGAGCGCGTTCCTCGCGGAAGCGACTGACGATGAACAACGAGTAGTCGATCGCGAGTCCCAGGCCCAGCGCGGTGACGAGATTGATCGAGAAGATCGAGACATTGGTGAACTGCGTGACCGTCCACAGGACCATGAACGCACCGAACACCGAGACCGCGCCGACCAACACGGGTAACCCCGCAGCGACCACACCTCCGAACACGAACAGCAGCAGCAACAACGTGAGTGGCACGGCGATCATCTCGGCGCGCTCAAGATCTCCTTCGATCGTCTCGCCGATCGCAGCGAACACGGGCTCGGAGCCGGCCAGGCCGACGGTGATTCCCTCGCGTTCGAGGCCGGCGTACTCGTCGATGATCGTCTCGATCGTGTCGACTCGCGCTGGGTCCTCCTCGGCCCCGGGGAATCGCATGAGGATGAGCGCCCGGTCGCCCTCGGCGGACCGCAGCGGAGCGGGCGACCCGAGCGACCAGTACGACACCACGTCGTCGGTCCCGTCCAGCGCCGCGAACTCTTCCGTCAACGCTGTGCCGGCCGCGACGACGTCGTCGGAATCGACATCACCGCCGATCGCCGTGACGATCGCGATCAACTCAGCGCTCCCGGTGTCGAATTCTTCGTCGAGCGTCTCGATGGCGCGCGTCGATTCCGAGTTCGGGTCGTCGAAGCCCCCGTTCGTCAGCTCGGCGAAGACGCCCGAGCCGAGCACGATGGCAACGACGAGTCCGAGCAAGGTGGTGACGAGCACCATCCGGCGGCGGTGGACGACAAGGTGACCCAGTCTGGTGAACATCGAGATTCCTTCTGGTTGGCTGACATCGCGGCGTAGGTTGACATCTGTTACGTGTACGACTGTCAACCAATCATGTAAATGAACAGATGTCAACCGATATGATCGTGACCGTGGCCACACCAACCGCCTCCCGGCAGCGTTCCGCTCGCGGCGAAGGCGACCGGTTGCGCATCGATCTCCTCGTCGCCGCATCCGACCTGATCGGCGCGCACGGCGAGATGGAGTCGGTCTCGTTGCGCGCCGTGGCCCGACGCGCCGGTGTGTCCCCCACCGCCGTCTACCGGCACTTCGACGACCACATCGAGCTGCTTCGCTCCGCCGTCGACTACTGCTGGTCGACGTTCTACGAGCGGCTCCGCGCCGCACACGACAGCAGCGACGACCCGTTCATGGCCTTCCGGGCGATGGGCGACGCCTACATCACCTACGCCCTTGCCCATCCCGGCCAGTACCGGGTGCTCTTCTCCGACAAGGTCGACCTGGGCGACGGTGACTCCCCCGGCGGCCTTGCGGCCTTCCAGCTGCTCGTCGACGCGGTGTCCAGGATGTTGGCCGTGCGTGGCGACGACCGCGACCCGTTCTTCGTCGCCGTCCAGGTGCACACCTGGATCCACGGGATCGTCGACCTGTGCGGGTCGCATCCGTCGATGCCGTGGCCCGAGACATCGGAGCTGCTCGACGGTCTCAGCGAAGCGCTGCGGCTCAGGCCGTGATCGTTGCCGTCCCCCGTAGCGATGAGTCTTCGTGCGTACAGGTCGCGTCGAAACTCATCGCTCGCGGATCCGGTCCCGCAGCGATGAGTCTTCGTGCGTACAGGTCGCGTCGAAACTCATCGCTCGCGCATCGGGTCCCGCTGGGCGCGACACCTGTCGGTGGCGGACGCGTCAGGCGGGATTGCGCCCGAGGAAGCGGGCGACGCTCAAGAACGCCGTGTGGGCGACCATGCGATGATCCGGCCGCACGGCCTGGCCCTCGATGTGCCAGCCGCGGTGCAGGACCTCGATCGTGCGAGCGTCGATCCACTTTCCCTTCACTGCCTCACGGACCTGCACGGCCTGGGTGATCGACGGCGTGTAGGCGACGAGCAGCCCGCCGGGCTGCAGGACCGCTTCGGCGTTCGGGACCACGTTCCACGGCTCGGGGAGGTCGAGCACCACCCGGTCGAACATGCCCAGCGCGGGGTCGATGCCCTCGTAACTGTCGGCGATGTGGACGTCGTAGCGGTCGAGCGCTGCGGTGCCGAGAAAGCTCTCGACGTTCTTCTTCGCCCGGTTCGCGAAGTCCTCGCGTATCTCGTAGCCGACGATGTCGGCGCCATAGCGCAGCATCGTCATCGAGAGCGCTCCTGAGCCGATTCCGGTCTCGAACACCCGCACACCCGGCCCGATGTCAGCGAGCATGCAGATCGGCGCGAGATCTTTCGGATAGATCACCTGCGCACCACGCGGCATCTCCACGACGAAGTCCTCGAGCGTCGGGCGCAGCACCGTGTACTCCGAGCCCTTCGTCGAGCGCACCACGACACCCTCGCGCTGGCCGATCACATCGTGATGCGCGACGAAGCCGTTGTGGCTGTGGAACTCGCCGCCGTCGACGAGGTCGATCAGGTATCGCCGCTTCTTGGAATCGAGCAGCAACGCCTTCTCTCCCGTTGCGAACACACCGGTCATCGTCGTCTCCCACGCGTCAGCACCATCTCGACCGGCACGGGTTCGTGCGCGCTCGACTTCTCCACGAGCCTGCAGAACGCACACACCTCGCCGGTCGTCGGCGACCCGCACCGTTCGCACTCGTTCAGGTCCCCCGCTGCTGCGGCCGACTTACCTGCCAGCAGCGGCGCCATCCGCTCGAGGAAGCCGAGATAGAACGATGCCTTCGCGCCGGGCGATTTCGCCTCGATGGCGTTCAGCGATTCCTTGTACGACAGATGGCGGTTGCCTGCCGCAATCGGGCATTCTTCGACCACGTAGTCGATCCCGCGCACGAGGCACCACGCTGCCATCTCGCGTTCGGTCAACCGGATCAGCGGCTTGACCTTCTTGGGAAACCCGTTTTCCGCCGGCAGCACGGGCATCTGGCGGGCCAGGTACTCGATGTCCCAGCGCAGCGTGTTGCCGAACAGCACCGCTGCCTCGTCGTCGAGGTTGTGCCCGGTGACGACGACGTCGTAGCCACCGTCGAGCGCCGCCTGGTCGAACAGGCGTCGTTTCGAGAGCCCGCACGCCGAGCACGGCACGCGACCGGTGGCTCGTGCCGCGGTCGGCACGTCGTAGCCGTACTCCTCGCGCAGGTCGATCATCTGGAGCTGGAGACCGCGTTCGTCGGCGAACCGACGAACGTAGCCCCCGCTGTCGGTCGAGTACTCGCCGATCCCGAGCCCGATGTACAGGCCGTCGGCCTGGTACCCGGCCTCGATCAGCATGTCCCAGACAGCCAGCGAATCCTTGCCGCCGCTGACCGCGACGAGGATCCGGTCCTCCGGCGACAGCATGTCGAAGTCCTCGATCGCCTTGGCCATCTGGCGTCGACAGAGTTGCTGGAGATGTTCCGCACAGAACTTGGCGTTGTGGCGTGGCAGATCGATGACGGCCGGACCCTTGCAGACCCGGCACTTGCTCCCGACGGCGATCATCGCGCGGGCTGGGGCATCAGGCGCCGCCCGAGATCACGGGCCGGACCTCGATCTGGTCGTCATCGCCGAGCACGGCGTCGCCGGGCACGAGCGTTCCGTTGCAGATCACCAGGTGTGCCTCGCGGCTGAGCTGGAGCTCGTCGAGCAACCGATCGACCGAACGGGGGCCGTCGAGTTCGACTTCTCGGCGCGGGTTTCGCAGCAGGACCTTCACGACCTGCGGCGAGCCTCGACGTTCGCGAGCGCCTCCGCTTCGAGTCGACGCAACTCGGCGCGCCGCTCACGGCGACTCAGGTGGAGGTTCGGTTCCATGACCTCGACGGTCACCCGTCGGCCCGGGCCGATGCGTTCGACGGCGAGGCGTTCGGGGGTCTTCTTCAACGCCGCCTTGTAGAGCTCCTGGCCCAGCACGAGGACCCCGATGAACCGCCACATCGGGTTGCCCAGGATCAACCCCTGACGAAGAGCACTCCGACGGACGTACACGCTCTGGCCGACCATCATCATGGCGATGGGGCGCAGGAGGGGGTTGCCGCCGATGACGCCCCGCTTGACGATCTGGGACCGAAGGACGACCCTCGGTCGGAGCGCGTACGGAAGCAGCGCCATCAGATCCGTCGGATCTCGACGACGGCGCTGCGCTTCTTGCCGGAGCGCCTGCCGAGCAGGAAGAAGATCACCAGCAGCACCATGCCGCCAGCCGCTGCGGTGGTGGCGATGGTCGACTTCTTGTCGTCGACTCTGCCCTGGACGTCGCCCTGGAGCGCCTTGAGACGGTTCTCGATGTCCTGCGGCGTGATCTTGGTGGTCGTGGTGGGCGCAGTCTTGGTCTTCTTGGCCATGACGCAGGCTCCTTACTTGGGTTCCTTGTGGAGGGTCGCCTTCTTGATCCGCATCAGCGTGATCGCCAGCACGATCACAGCGACGATCAGGACGATCAGGTACGCGAGCCACGACAGGCTGCCGGTCGCCGATCGCTCCCATTCGGTCTGCAGCAGCCGGAGGAGTCCGATCAGGATGAGCACCAGACCGAGCCCGAGCGAGACCGCAGCAGCAAAGCCCCAGCCAAGCCAGGCGCCCGCGCCCTTCAGCGGCCCGAGGGTCTCCTGTTTCGCGTATTCCTTGACGTAGTCGATGATCTCGCCGACAGATGCCTGCTCGGCCTCGTTCGCCTTCTCCCGCTGCCTTGCGAGACGCTGTTCGAGATCACTGGTGTCTGACACGATCATCGTTTCTATCACGAAATGGGCCTCGATACCTCGGACGACGCGCTCGCGCGCTGCGCCAGGATCACCCTACCGATGAGCGAACCGTCGCTCTTCGGTCGTTTCACGCATCGCACCACCTCAATTGCCACCAGCGATGAGCCAACGGCCGGTATCCGGTCACTTCGCTCATCGGCGACGTCGGCTCGAACCGGCCGACGCCGGGGGTGAGGACCTCAGGACAGGCGAAACTTCAGCATCGCTTCGACGTCGTCGAGGATTTCGTCGAGAAGGTCGAGACGCCGAGCCGGCCCGGGTGCGGCGAGGAGCCGGAAACGATCTGCTGGTCCAATCGGAGCGAGGGTCGCGAGGTGGTAGGTGGCCAGCAACGGGTCGTCCGAGATCTCGTCGTCGCCGGAGTCGACCGGCATGTCACCGAGCTCTCCCCCGCCCACCGTCGGGTCCGATTGCTCGTCGACTCGGGCCGCGAGCAATCGTGCAGCCCGGACCCGGGCATGCGAAGCCGCGACGTGGACGGCCAGCCCTGGCGCGTCGGGGTCCTCATCGGGCCAGTCGTCGACGTCGGCGATCGGATACGGGTCGTCGGGAAGCCATGCATTGATGCGGATCCGGCGCGTGCCGACTGCAACGAGTGCGTACCGGTTCTCGTCGATCGCGTCGACCTGCAGCATCTGGGCGACCGTTCCCACCATCACGCGTTCGTCCCCGCCGCCGGTCTCCCAACCGTGGGAGATCAGCGCCTGTCCGAACTCGGGCTCGCCGTCGACGCGCAGGCAGTCGCGGACCATGTCGCGGTAGCGGGGCTCGAACACGTGGAGCGGCAGGATGCCGCCGGGCAGGAGCACCGACCCCAGTGGGAACATCGGCATCACCGCCATCAGCGCGGTCCGAGCAGTGCGATGTCGGGAGCGGTCGGGTACGCCGCAAGTCGTTCCGCGAGCGCGGACCAGTAGCCGATGTACCCATCGGTTGTGACGTAGCCCGGCCCGTTCAGCACCAGTGCGAACTCGAGCAGGTCGCCGTTGGCCGCTTCGAGCGAGCCCGCGAGCGCCTTGACCTCTGGCGGGTCGGCGTCGGCAGGCGGGTTGGTGAGCGTGCCGGTCTTGGCGACCAGCTGGCCCTCGACCGGACTTCCGAGGAACTCGTCGATGAGCGTGCCGCTGCGACCGGCAACCGCCAGACCCTGGAGTGCGGGTGTGTCGGCGAGGTGATCCAGCACGCCCACCAGCGTGTCACAGGTCAGACGATTGTTCGCACTGAGGCCGGAACCGTCCACGAGGACCACGTTCTCCATGGGAACACCCCACGATCGGACCGCGGCGTCGAGCACCTGGAGCCCGGCGGGCGTCGTGCCCGCGCCCACTCCGACGAGCCCGATCTCCTTCACCAGCATCTCGGCGGTGTCGTTGTCGCTTCGCGTCATCATGTCGGCAACGATGCTCGACAGCGGCGCCGACTCGATCGAGGCGAGCAGTGGAGTGCCGGGCTCGACGGCGCCCGCCACCCATCCGTTGGACACCGAGACTCCGCGCTCGCGCAACAGCCGGGCGAACTCGCGCGCTGCAGCCTCGCCCGGATCGGGCTGACGACCCGATCGTCCGACGGTCTGGCCGTCGTTGACGACGAGGCCGCCGATCGGGCCGGCGTCGACGTAGGCGATCCCCGTACCCCACGTGGGGTTCACGTACTGGTCGTCGTAGCGCGTGGCGTCGCCGACGACGGCGCCACGGACGGTCGTGATCCCTGCGCCGACCACTGCGTCGGCCAGGGCATCCAGCGACGTCGTGGCCGATGCGTCGGCAGCACCATCGTCGTCGACCGGGAAACCGCCGGCGACGAGCAACGGGTCACCACCTCCGACGAGGTAGACGTCGCCGTCGACGACGCCATCCGTCGCCGGCGGCGCCGCCAACGACGTCGTGAAGCGATGGTCGGCTCCGAGCAGCTCGATCGCCGCGCCGGCAATCAACAGCTTGTTGGTGCTGGCGGGAATCACGGCGACGTCGCCGTTCCAGGATCCGACCGTGCGACCGTCGACGGACACGGCCAGACACGAACGATCGTCGACGAACACCGCGAGTTGTTCCATGGCGACCGCCAGTTCGTTGTCGGCGCCGAGCTTGGCGAGCGCAGACGGCATCCGTCGGTAGGAGACCATCGACGTCGTCAGTGCCGGAGTCGGCTCGGCGGCCGCGGCAGCCGGGGGCGGCTCGAACTCCTCGGTCTGTGCTGCCGCCTCGTGCTCGTCGGCTTGGGCATCGCTCCAGACCAGCAGCACGGTGAGCGCGGCGATGGGCACGAGCGCCATCACGATCAGCCCGACGAGCGGCGCGCGACGGTACCTCACCGGTACGCCGGGCACGGGGGCCACCTCGACGGGAGGCAGGTCGTCCTGACTCATCGCGGTCCCACGTCCGCCGGCGACGCCCCCGCGGGATACGTGTCGAGCGCGTCGGCGAGTGCCTCCCACACCGGGCGGTACTCGCTCTGGTCCGAGATCGTTGGTCCGTTGAGGATCAGCACGTACTCGACAGCGCTGCCGCCCTCGACGGGCAGGAACCCGGCCAGCGCCTTCACCGCGGGAGGGTCGACGTTGAACGGCGGGTTGTTGAGCGTTCCGGTCTTGCCCCGCAGGCGTCCCGCGACGGGGTGATCGACGAACGCGGTGGCCAACGTGCCGGTCTGGCCGGCGACCGGTAGTCCTTGCCCGACCGGCGAATCGAAGCCGCTTCGTTGGAGCACGGTCAGGATCGCATCGCACGTGAGGCGGTTGTCGAGGCTCAGGCCCGACCCGTCGACCAGCACGACCTGCGTGACGTCCACGCCCCACTCGACCAGGTGCTCGCGGACCACACCGAGTCCGGCCTCGCGCGTGCCGGGTGCGGCCACCGTGTGTCCGAGTTCCTTGACCACCATCTCTGCTGTGTTGTTGTCGCTGTTGCCGAGCATCTCGGCGACCACGTCCGACAGCGGCGCCGAGTCGATCGAGGCCACCACGACCGCACCGGCGGGGGCCGTCCCGGCGGACGCCGACTGACCCACCTCGACACCACGCGCCTCGAGCAACAGGGTGAACTCACGGGCGGCCGCCTCGTTCGGATCGTTCCCTCGCAGCGGATCGCCCAGTACCCGGGAGTCGTTCGCCATCAATGCGTCGTACGGGCCACCCTCGAGCCCTGCCACCCCATCGCCCCAACCCGGCGCGAAGAACTCGTCGTCGTAGCGACTGCCGTCACCGACGATCGAACCGGCGATCTCGGTCACGCCGGCGGCGACGACTCGATCGGCGAGGGTGTCGAAGGACGTCGGTGAAGTGACCGGGTTGAGTTCGAGGTTCGACGCCGGATACCAGTCCGATGACAGCAAGGGATCGCCGCCGCCGATCAGATACAGATCGCCCGCGATCACGCCGGCGACAGGCTCCGACGCCGCGGCGACGGACGTGGTGTACCGGAAGTCGTCGCCGAGGCGTTCGAGCGCTGCGGCGGCGACCGGGATCTTCTGATTGCTGGCGGGGATCACCGCGATGTCCGCGTTGCGCTCGCCGATCGGCTCGCCGTCGATCGAGACCGCACCGCACGAGCGGTCGTTCACCGAGGCGAGGAACGGGCTCACCTCGCTCGCGAAGGCGTCGGTGTTGAGCTCGCGGGAGATGATCGTCGGCAGTCGGCGGAACGACGTGACGCCCGTGGCCAGCGCGGGTGACGGAGTGGGGGCCGGCGCCGCCGGGTCGACCGGTGGCGCCGGCTGGTTGCCGTCGTCCTGACCCGACGACCAGGAGCGCAGCGCCATCAGCGCGATCGCCGGCACCACGGCCACCACGATCAGGACGATCCACGGGCCGGGGCCCCGACCGCGCTTGGGCGGTCGACGGGTCGGGCGTCGTTCGTTCACCGGTGGTGTGCCTCGCGGAACGACGCGTAGCGGATGAGGTGACCGAGCGCGGTCACGGCCTGTCCGCCGCTCGGGTAGCACAGTCGACCGAGGCGACGCACGGTGGCGGGTCCCGCATTGTCCGGGTCCGCGACAGCGAGCTCGGTGGCGATCAGGATCGGCTTGCCGGTTGCCACGCTCAGCTCGTGAGCAGCCTCGGCGAACCGCTCGTCCTGGCGCTGGTGGTACGCGACGATGCGCTCGAGTCCGTGGTCGGGGTAGAACCGCCCCTCGCGCATCATGCGCGCCTGGTTGCTCTGGATCCCGATGCCCAGGTAGATCACGGCGTCGACGTCGGGATGCTCGGCGATCAGCGCCATCACCTCGGGGATCGTGTCGCGCACCTCGCCGCCCGCGCAGTCCACGGGGTTGTTGCGGCTCCAGCGAGGCGGCAACTTGGTGTCGATCGCCGCGCGCAGGTCGTCGGGCAGATCCATCAACACGATGTCGGGATCGCGGGCGATCGCATCCGCGGTGACCACACCCCATCCGCCTGCCGTGGTGAGCACGATCGTGTTCGGCCCCTTCGGGAGCGGCTGGGTGGCGAACGTCGCGGCGGCCTCGAACGCCTCGGTCACGGTGGCGGCGCGCGTGATGCCGGCAGCGCGACATTCCCCGTCGAACACCTTGTCGTTCGCGGCGAGGGCGCCGGTGTGGCTGGCCGCCGCCTGCGCTCCCCCCTCGGTGGCACCACCCTTGACGAGCACGAGCGGTTTGCGGGCGGCGGTACCGGCGAGGCGGTCCATCAGTCCGCGTCCGTCGACGATGCCTTCGACGTAGGCGAGCCCGACCGAGGTCGCCGGGTCGTCGGCGTACCAGTCGAGATAGTCGGCCACCGTCACTGCGGCGGCGTTGCCCGCCGACACGGCACGGCTGATCCCGACACCGCTCGCCCGCGACAGGTTCATGAAGCTCGAGACGAAGTTGCCGCTCTGGCTGGCGACGCCAATGCCGCCTGCCGGGGGGTAAGGCGCCACTATCTGCGCGCACAGGTTCGCCGGGGTGCTCACCACTCCCTGGCCGTTCGGGCCGGCCAGCAGGATGCCGAGCTCGTCGGCCAGCGCGACGAGTTCGTCCTCGGCCTGCTGTCCCTCGTCGCCGGCCTCGCCGTAACCGGCCGACGTGAGGAACGCCGCGCGGATCCCCTTGTCCGCGCACGCCCGGAGCAGATCGGGGTTCGCCGCTGCGGGCGTACAGACGAACACGAGGTCGATCGCGTCGTCGGGCAGGTCCGCGATGTCGGCCACCGTCTGGATGCCGAGTACCTCCTCGCCCTTGAGGTTGGTGCCGTACACGCCACCCTCGTAGCCACTGGCGAGCAGGTTGTGCAACGACACGAAGCCGAACTTGCCCGGATGGGTGGAGGCGCCGGTGACCAGCACACCCTTGGGGTCGAACAACGCTCGGAACTGCTCGTCGGTCGGGCGTGGCCGCGCCGTGCGGCGTTGCGTGTCGGTGGACGAACCGAGTTCGACGAGTCCGTCGACGGCGACGACCGACCCGTCGGGCTGGACGATCAGCGGGTTGATGTCGACGCTCGCAACGTCGGCTCGTTCGCCTACGAGACGGCCGAGTCCGACGATGACATCGACGAGCTGGGAACGCTCGACCGCGGCCTCGCCGCGGAACGCGCCGAGCAGCTTCTGCGTCGCCAGGTCGTCGATCATCTCCGACGCCGTGATCGCGTCGACCGGAGCAGGACGGAACACGACGTCGGCGACCGCTTCGGCGAGGATGCCACCGATGCCGAGCATCACCGTGGGCCCGAACTGCGGATCGCGCACCACTCCCGCGATCAACTCACGGTTGCCCGAGACCATCGGTGCGATCAGCACCGAGACGTCGCCGTCGGCCGGTGTCGCTGCGGCGAGCAACTCGGCGGCAGCCGCCTCGACGGCCGGCCGGTTGTTCAGACGGAGCTTCACCAGCCCGCGTTCGGTCTTGTGCGCGATCGCGTCACCGTTCAGCTTGGCCACGACGGGGTAGCCGAGTTCGTCGGCCGCCGCTCCGGCCGCCGTCGCGTCGTCGACGACGCGTTCGGCAGCGATCGGGACGCCGTAGTCGGCGAGGAGGGCCTTGGAGGCTCGCTCGGACAGCGTCGTGTGCGCGTCGGAGCCGTCGGAAGTCGTCGGTGGGGTCGCCATGCGGCTCCCAAGGTACCCCTGACCAGGCACTGCAGCGTGGTCACGCTCCCCAGGGCTCGCTCCAGCGATGAGCGAAAAGCCGCTATCCGGGCGGTTGGCTCATCGCTGGCCTGGTGATGCCGGATCAGGCGGGGCGGATGAGATGCTGTACGTGAGGACGCTGCGAGCGATCAGACGGCCGCTGGTGGCGCCGAGCGCTTCGCTCTCGCAGAACACGACCGCGCGCCCGCGCTTGGTCACCCAGCCCTCGGCAACGACGTCTTCGTCCTTGACTGCACCGATGAACTGCACGTGCAGGTCGACCGTGGAGTACCGGTCGCGAGGGGCGAGCATCGAGCCGACGGCAGGCACGAGCACGGCGTCCATCAGCGAGGCGATCGCTCCCCCGTGCACGACGCCGCCGGGCTGCAGCAGCTCCGGCTTGAACGGCATCCTCATGCGGCAGTAGTCGATGCGCACGTCCTCGACCTCGAGACCCAGCAACATCGGGTAGAAGACCGTCTCGGACTTGCCGAACTTCGCCCACCGGGCGGCTGCATCGTCGGGGAGCGGTTCATACCGATCGGCTCGGGTCATCGTGGAATCATGACGGCATCAGCGCCGCATGGAAGAACTCGATGATGTGCTCGCTGCGACGCTCGAGCGCCGCCGGTGCGAGCGGGTCCTCGTCGAGCAGACCCTCGAGAAACGGTGCGTCGGAGAAGTAGCTGAGCAGCGCGCCGTACCCGGTGAGCAGCAACTGCTGGGGATTCTGGTGGCGGAACACACCGGCGTCCATCTCGCGGCCGAGGTAGTCGGCAGCCTGGTCGAACATCGGCCGCAACACCGCGGCGAGATCGATGCCGAGGTGCGAGCCGCCGTCGATCGCCTCGCGGCGCATCAGCGTGACGTAGCTGGGGTTGTCGGCGAAGTAGCCGAACCCGGCGCGCA
Source organism: Ilumatobacteraceae bacterium (assembly GCA_035529175.1). GTDB lineage: Bacteria > Actinomycetota > Acidimicrobiia > Acidimicrobiales > Ilumatobacteraceae > Sva-07. Next base: position 4,278 of record DATKXG010000077.1, on the reverse strand, counting down.
GGACCTGTTCGACCTTCGGCCATCCTGTTGCGGTTGACTCGATCGCCCCGGCGAGGCGCGAGAACCAGTCGGACAACAACCGTTCGAACACCTCGCCGTACAGCGCCTCCTTCGACGCGAAGTGATGCAGGAGGCTCGGTCGCCGGATACCGACCTCGGCGGCGATGTCGTTCAGCGACGTGCCGCTGTAGCCGGCGAGAGCGAAACACGAGAGCGCCGCGTCGAGGATCTGATCGCGTGTGGATCGACCCCCGAGGGGCACTTCGATGACGAGCTCGTTCAATTCGACAGCAGCACGCGGGTCCGACATGGTGTCGGCGACGCTACAGCCGTTGTGTGCGGCCGTGGATCAGGCCGGGGGGTAGACGCCCATCTGCTTGGCCTTGTCGGTCTGCCAGAAGATGTCGGCGATCTCGTCGATGTACGCGACGAGCTGTTCGCCCACGGCAGGATCCATCGACTTCTTGGCCTCGCCTGCCTGGTGGATCGCCTTCCAGAAGAGCTCGTGCAACTGCGGGAACGCGGCGAAGTGGTCGGGAGCGAAGAAGTCCGCCCACAGCACCATCAGGTGGTGCTTGGTCTCCTCGGCGCGCTGCTCTTTGATCATGATGCAGCGGTTGCGGAACACCTCGTCGTCGGACTCGGCGTACTTCTTGGCGGTCTTGACCACCGACAGCGCCTCGATCTTTGCCTGAGCCGGGTCGTACACCCCGCAATAGAGGTCGCAGTGGGCGTGGGCGACGGTGGCGCCTTCGAACAGCGGGGCGAACAACTTGGCGAACATGATGGCTCCTCAGAGTGCAATGGTGGGGTGTGCAATGCCGACGATTCCCAGGGGGACGTCGATTCGAAACATACACTCCACGGCCGTGCAGGTGTCCATGCCACGTCGATTTCGGGTGGCGGATCGGTCGATGGAGCCGACGCTGGGCGACGGCCAGGGACTGATCGCGGTCCGGTCGGCATCGGCACGCGTCGGGCAGCTGCGCTGCCTCGTACATCCGGACCGATCGGGCTTCTGGCTGGTCAAACGGGTGTCGGAGGTGCACGGTGACGGAACGATGTCGGTGCTGTCGGACAACCGCGACGCCACGACGGCCGATTCGCGCTCGTTCGGGCCGGTACCGATCGCCGGGTCGTACCGCGTCGTACTTCGGGTCCCCCGCCGCCTGATGTGACCGTACCCTTGGGCGCCATGCAGATCGTCTCCGCACTGTTCGTCGAGAACTTCGACATGCGTCAGGCTCCCGGACCGTCGACGCGCATCGACCTGACCGGCGTGATGTTCTCCCAGGCGGCGCCCGAGCCGGCTCCGGTCACGATCACGCCACACCTGATCGGGCTGATCTTCTGTCCGGAGGGTGACGAGGGTTCCGGCGTGTTCGAAGTCGTGTTCCGGCGGGGCATCGACGAGACCAGCGAACAGGTCGCACGCAACGTCAGCCCGTTCACGGTCGAGCCGGGCAAGTTCACCTACCGGCTGGTGCGCGGCGAGCTCGAGTTCGCCGACTACGGCCAGGTGTTCGCCCACTGCCGCATCGACCACGGCCCGTGGCACATCGTGCCCTTCACCCTCCTGCCGCCCGCGTGACGATTACATCACGGGTCAGACCCGCGATGTAATTCGGGTTGGCTCTGATCTGGAGGCGGTCGGTTACTGTCGGCCGCGTGCCGTTGACCGAGGAACAGGACCAGCTCGCCGTCTCGCTCATCCGGGGGATGGCGATGGACGGCCCGCTCGCGGCCAACAGCGGGCACCAGGGAACCGCGATGGCGCTCGCCCCGCTCGGACACGTGCTCTACAGCCGGGTGATGAAGCACGATCCGTCCGATCCCGCGTGGCCCGACCGTGACCGGTTCGTGCTCTCGAACGGTCACGCATCGATCCTGCAGTACTCGTTGCTCTTCCTGTGCGGCTACGGGCTCGAGCTCGACGACCTGAGGAACTTCCGCCAGTGGGGGTCCGCCACGCCTGGGCACCCTGAAGCCGGACACACCGCAGGGGTCGAGGTCACGACCGGTCCGCTCGGTCAGGGATTCGCCAATGCGGTCGGCATGGCGATCGCCGAGGAGAACCTGCGGGCCCGCTTCGGTGCCGAGGCCCAGGACCACTTCACGTTCGTGATCGTCGGTGACGGCTGCCTCATGGAGGGCATCAGCCACGAGGCTGCTTCGCTCGCCGGCCATCTCGGGCTCGGCAAGTTGATCTGCGTGTTCGACGACAACCTGATCACGATCGATGGCCCCACCAGCATGTCGACCAGCGACGACACCGCAATGCGATTCCGCGCGTACGGCTGGGACGTGGTCGACCTGGGAGAGATGGCCGACGACCTCGACGGTCTCGAAGCAGCGCTCCAGGCTGCCAAGGCGCAGACCGACCGGCCGTCGCTGCTGATGCTGCGCTCGCACATCGGCGAGCCGTCGCCGGATCACACCGACACCCACGGAGCGCACGGCAATCCGTTCACCGCCGATGACGTGACGCGTACCAAGGAGGTCATGGGGATCCCGGACGAGCCGTTCTGGGCGCCCGACGATCTCGTCGCCGCGTACCGCCTCGGGGCCACCGAGCGCGGCGCAGCGGCGCGCTCCGCGTGGACGGAGGCCAGCGCCGCCGTCACCTCGACGCCCGAGTGGCAGGCCGCGTGGGCAGCGGGCGGCACGACCGGGTGGGACGCCGACCTGCCCGCCTACGACCTCGGTGAGTCGCTCGCAACTCGCAAGGCGATCCAGAAGGCGCTCGACGCCACCTACGACCACCTTCCCGGGTTGATCTCGGGCTCGGCCGACCTCACGGGCAGCAACGGCACCGGCCTCGCTCGCACCACGGCGTTCACCGCCGACGACCGCAGCGGCCGCTACGTGCACTACGGCATCCGCGAGCATGCCATGGGTGCTGCGCTCGTCGGCATGGCGCTGCATGGCGGCACCTTGCCGATCGGCGGCACGTTCTTCGTGTTCTCCGACTACATGCGTCCATCGATCCGACTCGCGGCGCTCTCGAAGGCCAAAGCGTGTTTCGTCTTCACCCACGACTCCGTCGGCGTCGGCGAGGACGGACCCACCCACCAGCCCGTCGAGCAGCTCGCTGCCCTGCGGGCCATCCCGGACCTGCACGTCGTGCGACCCGCCGACGGCAACGAGACGATCCAGGCATGGGCCGACATCGTTCGCCACGACGGACCGTCGGCGTTGATCCTCAGCCGCCAGAACATCAAGGTCGTCACCGACGGCTCGGCGGTCGCTCGTGGCGCGGGCATCGTGTCCGACTCCGAAGGCGCTCCCGAGCTGGTCCTCGTCGCCACGGGCAGCGAGGTCGAGGTCTGCGTCGACGCAGCCGTTCGCCTGCGAGCCGCTGGACGCAACGTCCGAGTCGTCAGCCTGCCGAGCTGGGACCGCTTCTCGGCACAGGACGAGACGTACCGCGACTCGATCATGCCTGCGGGAGTGCCGACGTTGTCCGTCGAGGCCGCCACGACGTTCGGCTGGGAACGCTGGTCCGACGATTCGATCGGCATCGACCGATTCGGCGCCAGCGCACCTGGTGAACTGGTCCTCGAACGACTCGGCATCAACGTCGACCACGTCGTCGAACGGGCCAACGCCCTGCTCGACTGATCGCTCACGCTGTATCAACGACCTCGATCCCGAAAGGACGCCATGACCGCCAACCGGATCATCGCCCTCCACCAGCAGCAGGGCCAGAGCGCCTGGCTCGACAACCTCAAGCGCAGCTACATCACCTCCGGCCGACTCGTCGAGATCCGCGACGGAGGCGTCCGAGGGCTCACCTCGAACCCGTCGATCTTCCAGAAGGCGATCCAGGACTCCTCGGACTACGACGAGCAGTTCGCCGAACTCCGCGGCTCCGGAGCGACGACGAACGATGCCTACTGGGCGATGGTGATACGCGACATCCACAGCGCCTGCGACGTGTTCTCCAAGGTCTACGACCAGTCCGACGGCGTCGACGGCTACGTCAGCGTCGAGGTCGACCCCGGCCTCGCCCACGACGGTCCCAGCACGGAATCCGCAGCACGACTCCTCCACGAGGAGATCGGCCGTCGCAACCTGATGGTCAAGATCCCCGGCACCGAAGCAGGGCTCGCCCCGATCGAGCAGATGATCGCAGAAGGTCGATGCATCAACGTCACATTGATCTTCAGCCTCGATCGCTACTCGAGGGTGATCGAGGCGTACCTCGCGGGCCTCGAACGCCTGGCGTCGGACCCGGGTGCCGATCTGTCGGCGGTGGCCAGCGTGGCGAGCTTCTTC
>DATKXG010000076.1:0-14386 GCA_035529175.1 Ilumatobacteraceae bacterium | reverse complement strand
TCGGGAAGTTGACGAGCGCCCGGGCGAGGGCGACCCGCTGCTGTTGGCCACCCGACAGCATGGCCGGTTTGCGGTCGGCGAAGTCGCCGAGGCGAACGACGTCGAGCATCTGCGCCACGTTGGGCTCGTACTCGCTCTTGGGCACCTTCTTGGACTTCGGACCGAACCTCACGTTGTCGGCCACGGTCATGTGAGGAAACAACGCGTACTGCTGGAACACGGTGTTGACGTTGCGCTTGTACGGCGGGACCCGGCTCACGTCGGCGCCGTTGAGCAGCACCTTGCCCGATGTCGGCTGCTCGAACCCGGCGATCATCTTGAGCGTCGTGGTCTTGCCGCATCCCGATGGGCCGAGCATGGCGAAGAACTCGCCCTGGCGGATGCCGAAGTCGGCGTGTTCGACCGCGACGAAGTCACCGAAGGACTTGCGCACGTGGTCGAGTTGGATGACGATCTCGGTCACCTGGTCTCCTCCCCACGCCGACGGCCGGCACGACACGTGTTGTTCATGTGGGCGCCACACTACATTTCCGACCTGCGCGCGAATACAACGCCGTCCGCGAGGTCCACGTACCCGCAACAATCGACGTCGACCACCGAAGTCGGCGGTCGACGTCGAAGATCGGTGCGCCGGACGTCCCGGCAGTGAGAGCGGACCGTCGCCGCTGGCTTGGTTCGAGTCGCCGACGTGGCATTCTGTGCACATGGCAACGACGCTGTCCTCACTCCATTCCAACTTCATCGGCGGCGACTGGCGCCCCGCCGCCGACGGCGCCACCGACGCGGTGGTGAACCCGGCGACCGGTGAGGTGATCGGCAACGTGCCCGCCTCGGGCGCCGCCGACGTCGACGCAGCGGTCGCCGCGGCGTCGGCGGCCTTCCCGGCATGGGCGGCGCTGACCCCTCGTGAACGCAGCGAGACGCTGCATCGTGTTGCCGACATCATCGACGACAACATCGACGAACTGTCGAACATCGAGTGCGAGAACGTCGGCAAGCCCGTCGGCATCGTCGAGTTCGAGATGGACCTCACCAAGGACAACTGGCGCTTCTTCGCCTCGGCCTGCCGGTTCCTCGAGGGCAAGGCGGCGGGCGAGTACATGGCCGGCTACACCTCGATGGTGCGCCGCGACCCGCTCGGGGTGGTCGCCTCCATCACCCCGTGGAACTATCCGCTCAACATGGCCACGTGGAAGCTCGGCCCGGCGCTCGCCGCCGGAAACACCGTGGTCCTCAAGCCTTCCGAGCTCACGCCGTACTCGGTGCTGCGTCTCGCCGAACTCACCGCCGACGTGCTGCCGCCCGGCGTGTTCAACGTCGTGTGCGGTCAGGGACATGTCGCGGGTGCGGCGCTGAGCGAGCATCCCGACATCGCGATGATCTCGATCACGGGCAGCGTCGGTGCCGGCAAGGCCGTTGCACGTTCGTCGGCGGACACGCTCAAGCGGGTCCACCTCGAACTGGGTGGCAAGGCGCCGGTGATCATCTTCGACGATGCCGACATCGACGCCGCCGTCGAGATGCTCAAGGGCATGGCGTTCTACAACTCCGGCCAGGACTGCACTGCGCCGTGCCGTGTGATCGCTGGGTCGAGGGTCCACGACGACTTCGTCAACCAACTCACCGACGCTGTCGGCAGCGTCAACGTCGGCGACCCGATGTCGGCCGACACCGAGATGGGTCCGGTGATCTCCGACGTCCATCGCAGCCGGGTCGCCGGCTACGTCGATCGGGCAGTCGAGTCGGGCGCCGAGGTCACCGTCGGTGGATCGGAGCGTTCGGGTCCTGGCTTCTTCTACGAGCCGACCGTCGTGGTCGGCCCCGGCCAGTCGTCCGAGATCGTGCAGCGTGAGGTGTTCGGTCCGGTCGTGACAGTGCAGTCAGCCGCCGACGAGGACGCCGCGTTGGCGATGGCCAACGACGTCGACTACGGCCTCGCGGCGAGCGTGTGGACGAGCGACGTCGGCCGGGCGATGCGGATGAGCAAGGCGCTGCAGTTCGGTGCGGTGTGGGTGAACGACCACATCCCGATCATCTCCGAGATGCCCCACGGCGGCTTCAAGCAGTCCGGCTACGGCAAGGACATGTCGATGTATGCCGTCGAGGCGTACACCGAGGTCAAGCACGTCATGATCAAGCACTGATCGGCGCGGGGTCAGACCTCGGTCTGACCCCTGGCGTGCACCGACCGCGTCGGACGGAGTGGGCCGAAGGTGAATGGAGCCAGGTGTCAGCCGGTGTCTTGGCCGATCGCCATCTCCTCGTCGAGTTGGTGTTGCAGCGACGGGGCGGCGAGTCCGATGACCTCGCCCTCGGTCGGCACCGGGTCGTTGTGGCACAGGAAGGCCATCTTGTGGTCGATGATGCGTACCACCGGGAGGAACAGGTGGTCGTCCACGGCCTGCTGGATCGCCTCGCCGCCGTTGGCGGTGCGAACGCGCCATCCCTGACGTGAGCGTTCGTCGAGTGTCGCGTAGGTGATGCCCTCGATGCCGATGAGCCGTCCGAGATGCTCCGCGGGAACCGACGGATCCCCGCTGCGCCGAGCGCTCGGCGCGAGCTGGAACACCTCGCGCCGGCCGAAGACCCGAGCGAAGCGGGCGGTTGCCAGCGCGTTGACCTCATCGTTCGACGTGAATGCCAGGAGCCGGCCGATGCCGCGGAGATCGAGGTCGTGGTTGGCGTCCTCGGCGAGCACGCTCATCCGGCGGGCCCGCAAGCCGGCTGCGATGGCTCGGGTGACGTTGTAGGGGTCGGTGTCGACGAGCAACGTCTTGACGTTGCACTTGTCGAGTTCGGTGGCGAGGCCGCGGGCGACGGCGTGCGACCCGGCGATGAGCACGCCGTCGGCCTGGGCCTCGGCGAGCCCCAACGCACGTGCCGCGGGTCCGGCGAGAAAGCCGTAGACGACGATCGTGCCGATGATCACGAGGAACACGATCGGGACGATCTTCGCGGCGTCGGGGATTGCTTCCTCCTCGAGGCGGATCGCGAAGATGGCGGACACGGCGGCAGCGACGATGCCGCGCGGTGCCATCGTCATCAGGAAGACCCGCTCGCGCCAGCTGAGTGAGGTTCGCACCGTCGAGAACACGACGGAGATCGGTCGCGCGATGAGGACCAGCACGGCGAGGTAACCCAACGAGGGCAGGGCGACGTCTCGCAGCGCATCGGTCTCGATCCGTGACGCGAGCAGGATGAAGAGGAACGAGATCAGCAGTGTGCGGAGGCTCTCGTTGAACTCGAGGACCTGGCGGATCGTCGAGCTCTCGCGCCGCGCGAGGTACATGCCCATCACCGTCACGGTGAGCAGTCCCGCCTCCTCCTGGATCTCGTTGGTGGCGACGAATGCCGCGACGACGAAGGCGAACGTGGTCGGCACGGTGAGCTGGTCGGGGATGAGGAAGCGTCGCAGCGCCGTGTCGAGCGCAGCGGCGGTGGCCAATCCGATGCCGGCGCCGGCCACGATCGTCAACAGGACCACGCCGACGACGCTCGCCACCGCTTCGTCCGGCGCGTCGGTGATGACGATCTCGAACGCGATCAGTGCCGCCGTCGCTCCGATCGGATCGATCAGGACGCCCTCGGCGCGCAGGATGGGTCCGGTCGGACCGGCCGGTCTCACGAATCGCAGCAGCGGCCCCACCACGGTGGGACCCGTGACCACGAGCACGGCGCCGAGCAGGATGGACGCCTGATTCGAGATGCCGAACACTTCGCGCGCCGAGTACCAGGCGACGAGGAACGTCACGATCGCGCCGACGCTGATCAGCCGTCGCACGACGGTGCCGGTGTTGCTCAACTCTCGCGGCGGCAGGTCGAGGCCGCCCTCGAAAAGGATCAGTGCGACTGCCAACGACACCAGCGGGAAGAGCGTTCCGCCCAGGAGTTCGTCCGGCTCGACGACGCCGGTCACGGGCCCGAGCAGGAGCCCGGCGACCAGCAGGGCGATGATCGAGGGCACCTGGATACGCCATGCGATCCACTGCGCGAGCATCCCCGCTCCCAGGATCAGTGCGAGCGTCGGTCCGAGGGTCGATTCAGTGGCTGCCCACATCGCTGCGGTCATGTGATCGTCCTCATGTGCGCGACCCTCGTCCGGTGACCACGAGGACGACGGCGTACATTCGGCGTGAGCGTAGTCGGGGTACCGTCGGCGCATGGCCGCACGCATCGAACGAGTCACCTTTCCCGGAGGCCGTGGCGCCGAGCTGGCTGCTCGCCTCGACCTCCCGGCTGGACCGCCGCGCGCCTTTGCGCTGTTTGCCCACTGCTTCACGTGCAGCAAGGACATCGCTGCGGCGTCGAGGATCGCGAGTGCGCTCACCGACCTCGGATTTGGTGTGCTGCGCTTCGATTTCACCGGGCTCGGCATGAGTGACGGCGAGTTCGAGAGCACGAACTTCACGTCGAATACCGACGACCTGGTGGCCGCAGCCGACTGGCTGCGCGCCGAGCACCGGGCCCCGCAGCTGCTGGTCGGTCACTCCTTGGGCGGGTCGGCCGTGCTCGCCGTGGCGGCGGACATCGCCGAGGTGCGCGCTGTTGCCACGATCGGCGCCCCCGCCAGCCCCGACCACGTCACCGACATCTTCCGGTCGTCGCTCGAGGAGATCGCCGCGACCGGCGTGGCCCAGGTCGAGTTGGCCGGGCGCCCATTCACCATCCGTCAGCAGTTCGTCGACGACCTCCGGGCCCACGTGGTCACCGATCGGGTGCGCACCATGAAGCGGGCGTTGCTCGTTCTGCACTCGCCGGTCGACAACACCGTCTCGGTCGACCACGCCGCCGAGATCTTCCAGGCAGCGCGCCATCCCAAGAGCTTCGTGTCGCTCGATGGTGCTGACCATCTCCTGACCGATCGCGCTGACGCCCGCTTCGCGGCCGACATGATCGGGGCGTTCGCCGCTCGCTACATCGTCGACGAGAGTGGGGCCGCGGACGCTCCACGCGCGTCGGCGGCCGTCGTCGTGGCCGAGACCACCCAGGGCCCGTTCCTGAATCACGTGGTGGTCGGCCGTCATCGGCTGCTCGCCGACGAACCCGAGTCCGTCGGGGGGTTCGACGCCGGTCCGTCGCCGTACGATCTGCTCGGAGCGGCGCTGGGTGCCTGCACCTCGATGACGCTGCGGATGTATGCCGACCGCAAGGGCCTGCCGCTCGACCGCGTCACCGTCGAAGTGAGCCACGGCAAGGTGCATGCGGACGACTGCGCCGAGTGCTCCGAGAACGAACTGCTGACCGGCCGGTCGGGCATGATCGACCGGTTCGAGCGAGTTCTCACCGTGGACGGCGACGACCTCACCGACGCCGATCGGGCGAAGCTGCTCGAGATCGCCGACAAGTGCCCGGTGCACCGCACGCTGGAGGCCGCGAGTTCGATCGTCACCCACCTGTCCGAGTGACCCCACCGATCCTCCAGCGATGAGCGAACCGCCCGGATACCGGCCTTTCGCTCATCGCTGGCGGGGTGGGAGTCCCTTCGATGAGTGAAGCGCCCAGATACCGGCTTTTCGCTCATCGCTCGCGGTTGGGTGGGGGTGCTCAGGCAGTGGGGGGATCCGGTCGGGCGGCGGTCTCGCTGGCATCGGCGGGCTGCAGCCGGTCGAGGGAGCCTTCACGGTGGCGGACGAGCGCGGCGTTGAACTCGGTGCTCATCAGCGCCGCGATCGACAGCAGGCTCAGCCAGGTGACGAGCCCGAGGACCAGTGCGAACTGCCCGTAGGTGTCGCTCGCGTTGTTGGTGATCTCGCGCACGATCCCGGTGCCGAAGTACTGCAGTGCGGAGTAGAGCAGGCCGGCGATCACGGCGCCCGGCCACACGTCGCGCCACGTCGCCTCGGCAGCGGTGAGGTAGCGGAACATCGCAGCGAGCACGGCGATGTTGATCGTCACGGTGGCGGCGAGCAATGCGACACGGCTGCCTTCGGGCAGCCCGGCGGCGTTGACCAATGTCGTGATCGCGATGCTGCCGACCTGGGCGACGCCGATGAACAGCAGTCCGAGCAGCGCCTTGCCGCGCTGCGTGTGCACCGCGTCACGGTGATCGACGTGGATCTCCCAGATGTCGTCCTGGGCTCCCTGCAACGCCACGAACGCCTTCGTCGCCGACCAGAGGGCACCGCCGAGCCCGATGATCAGCGCCCACCAGTTCCCGCTGAGCGAGGTCGGGTCCGCCTCGAGTTGCTGGCCGAGCACCGGGATGTCGGCGAGCGCTCCGTCGATGATGCGCTGCTGGAGGTCCTCGTTGCCCTCCAACAGGAAGCCCAGGATCGTGGTCGCCGCGAGCAGGAGCGGGAAGATCGACAGGAACCCGAAGAACGCGAGCACCGACGCGTTGCGCCCCGAGATGTGGCGGCGCCAGCCGTCGAGCATGTCGACGAACACATCGATGGTGACGTGTCGCGCGCGGAGTCCCATCACTCGATCACTCGTCGTCCACGGCATCAGCGCTCGCTCCTCATACGTCGATCCTCATACGTCGATCCTCATACGTCGATCCTCATTCCGTCCCCGCTTTCGTCGGCGACGACCCGGTCACTGAGATCCCAATCGACTGGCTCGCGTCCCGCTGCAACCAACGCTGCGTTGGTCCGGCTGAACGGTTTGCTCCCGAAGAATCCGTTGTGGGCCGACAACGGTGACGGGTGAGCCGACTCGACCACGGTGTGCCGGCTGGTGTCGATCAGCGCCCGCTTGCGACGCGCCGAGGCACCCCAGAGGACGAATATCACCGGGTCGATCTTGGCGTCGACGACCCGGATCACCTGGTCGGTGAAGGTCTCCCATCCGTGCTTCTGGTGTGATCCTGCGGCACCGCCTCGAACGGTGAGCGTCGTGTTCAACAGCAGCACACCACGCCTCGCCCATGGTTCGAGATTGCCGTGGTCGGGGATGGCCACGCCGACGTCGGCGTGCAGTTCCTTGTGGATGTTGACCAACGACGGGGGAACGCGCACGCCCCGGCGCACCGAGAAACACAACCCATGCGCCTGCCCCGGACCGTGGTAGGGATCCTGGCCCAGGATCATCACCTTGACGTCAGCGTGTGGCGTGAGGTGGAGCGCCGTGAACACCTCGTTCGCCGGCGGGTACACCGGATGCTCACGGCGCTCGCGCGCGACGAACTGCTGGAGTTCGACCCAGTAGGGCAGCTCGAACTGATCGCGCAGCAGCGGGTTCCAGTCGGTGGCCATCGGCCCCACTGCCTAGCATGGGCGCGGTGTTCGATCATCTCGAACGAGCCACGCTCGCCACGCTGCCCACGCCGGTCGAGGCCGGTCCGACACTCGCAGGAGCGAGCCGGCTGTGGATGAAACGCGACGATCTGACGGGCCTCGGCGGTGGCGGCAACAAGGCGCGCAAGCTCGAGTTCCTGTGCGGGGAGGCCGTGGCGACGGGGGCGCGGGCCCTCGTCACCGTCGGGGCGGCCCAGTCGAACCACTGCCGGATGACGGCGGCGGCCGGCGCCCGGCTCGGGCTCGAGACGCACCTGGTGCTGTCCGGCGACCGCCCCGCCGAGGCGACCGGCAATCAGCTGCTGTCGGTGCTCTTCGGCGCGCAGTTGCACTTCACCGGCGCAGAGGAGAGCCATTGGGGCGAGCTCGAGATCGCCCGTGAGGCGGTCACGGACCAGTTGGTCGCCGAGGGGCTGTCGCCGTATGCGATCCCGATCGGTGGAAGCACGGCGGTCGGAGCGCTGGGCTACGCCGCGGCGTTCGTCGAGCTGCTCGACCAGTGCGACGCGGCCGGCGTGTCGCCGAGCCATGTGGTGTTCACGTCGTCGAGCGGCGGAACACACGCCGGACTGCTGGCCGGTCGCGCCGCCGCAGCACACGCCGGCCGGGACGTTCCCGACGTCGTGGCGATCGGGGTGGCGAAGGGCGTCAACATCGGACGGCCGGACATTGCCGGATTGGCCAACCAGACCCTCACACTGATGCGGTCGACCGCCATCGTCGCGCCGGAGGACGTCGAGGTCGATACGCGATGGATCGGCGACGACTACGCGGTGCCGACCGAGGCCGGCGACGCGGCAATCCGGTGGGCCGCCCGGCGCGGCGGCTGGCTGCTCGACCGCACCTACTCCGGCAAGGGGTGCTCGGGCCTGCTCGGCCTCGCCGCCGAACATCGCTTCGGCTCCGACGTCGTCTTCATCCACACGGGCGGCTGGCCGGCGCTGTTCGCCCCCGACGGCGTCCCCGCCTGACCCCCGCCCTCCCGTGGAGGAGTGTGGGCACGGCTAGCGTTGCGACGATGACCGATCAGATCCTCGATGTCGACCTGCTCGTGTTCGAGTCGAGCTCCGGCACGGCCCGACGGGCGGTCGTCGACGGCGTCCGCCGGAGCCTCGAGACCGGCTTCGTCTACACGAGCCACGATCTCTCCGACGACCTCCTCGACACGACCTACGGAATGTTGCGCGAGTTCTTCGAGCTCGACGAAGCGACCAAGCAGCAGTTCATCGCGCCGGGAGCCCACGGCCAGACCGGGTACACGGGCCTGTTGGTCGAGACTGCCGCGTCGAGCGACAAGCCCGACTGGAAGGAGATGCTCAACTGGTCGGCGCCGATCGCCGCCGGGCACCCGCTGAAGACCAAGTTCCCGACGGCGTATCCCGACCAACTACTGCCGGAGTCAGCGGTGCCGGGCATCACCGACGTGCTGAACCGCTTCCACGAGTCGATCGCTGACCTGCAGCGGCGGTTCCTGCGCGTGATCGCCGAGGGCGTCGGGTGCCACGAGACGTTCTTCGACGACATGGTGGCCGACGGGCCCACCCTGACGAGGGCGATCCGGTATCCCGCGATGTCCGAGCTCGGCGCGGAGGGCCACGAATGGGCTGGCCAGCACGGCGACATCAACCTGATCACGGCGCTCCCTCGTGCGACGGCCCCGGGCCTGCAGGTGCGTGTCGGCGACGACTGGATCGATGCCACGCCGCCTGACAATGCGGTGATCATCAACACCGGAATCATGCTGGAGCGGCTCACCAACGGCGTCATCCCGATCGGGTGGCACCGGGTGGTGGCCGCGCCGGGCTACGAGGGTGAGCGCTACAGCGTGGTGCAGTTCTGCCACCCCCGACCATGGACGATCCTGTCGCCGGTGCCGTCGTGCTGCACTCCGGACAATCCGCAGCGGTTCTCGGCGATCAGCGCCGAGCACGCACTCGACGAGGTCCTGTACGAGATCAACCTCATCGAGGACGCCCGCCGCGTCGGCTGAGCAGAAGGTGTCGACGCAGCGCCCGCGTCGGTCAGGGCCGCATCATCGGTACCGCGAGCGAGGTGTCGTCACGCACGGCCAGTTCGACCCAGATCGAGGTCGGCAGGTCGATCGGTGTCAGCCAGCTGACCGGGATCGTCGTGGGGCCGGCCGCGCCGGGCCCGCGCTTCTCCGGTGGCGCCCAACCGCAGCTCTCGCTGGGATAGATCATCGCGGCCCACCCCGATGCGATCACTTCGCCGGTCGAGGTGATCTCCCATTCGGAATCGATCTCACGGTTGTCGTCGGTGGTCTCGGTGACGACCGGGTCGAGGCCCAGACCGTTCCGGATGCCCGACCACGGGCCGATGCCGACCGAGCACACCTGCCGGAACAGGGCGTCGATCACCGGTCCGTAGGCGTCGACCGGGGTTCCGTCGAGGTCGATGATCGTCAAGCGGATGTGCGGCGCGACCTCGTCGACCGGGATCTGGACGGTCGCGTCGGTGGGCACGTCGGACCGGATACCGATCGGCAGCGGGTCGGTGTCGCCCATGAAGCCGAGCACCTGGCCGGCGCGCACGCTCTGGCCGACGACGGCGAGTGCGGTCAACCGGAGATGATCGGGTGCGGCGCCGTCGTTCGTGCCGGGCGTGTCGTCGTTGAACCCGGCGAGCACGAAGCTGCGCCCCGTCGCGTCGGTGATCGTCACGGAAATGGTCTCGCCCGCCACGTTGCGGACGTCGGTGATCACTCCGTCGACGACCGCGAGCACCGGTTGCATCTTGACGCCGAAGACGATGCCCGGCGCTTCTTCGGCGCAGAGTCCGGCGGCTTCGATTTCTGCCGTCGACCCCGTGCTGCTGGCGTTCTGGGCGACGTCCTGGGCATCGCCGCAGTCCGGGGCTGCGAGTCGGGTCGGGCCGAGCACCGGGAACGCCACCTCGGCGGTCCGCTCGACTGCCGGCGTCGCCGGATCGACGGCGGTCGGCGCGGCGAGCTCAGGGGCGAATCCGAGCCGCGCGAGGCGAGCTTCGACCGTCAGGGTCTGCGGGATCGGCTGCCCCGAGAGGAATGCCCAGACGCCGAGCCAGCGCTGTTGGTACTCGCGGACCGTCAGCACGTTGCCGGCGGAGGGCACCGGCACGATGTCGAGCAGGGTCGGGTCCTGAGCCGCCCGCGGGTAGTACCACATCACCGGGATCATCGACACGTCGTTGTTCCACTGCGCCAGGAACCGGGTGACGTCGGCGGCTGCCCGCTCGTCCTGGATCTCCGGTGGGGCCAGGTAGGCATCGCTGTAACCGCCGTAGCCGTTCCAGGTCGAGGTGATGAACTGATACGCACCCGATGCCCGGCCCTTGTTCGGCGGTGCCGTGTAGTCGCCGCGCGATTCGAGGTAGCGGATGGTGGCGAGGATGTTGGCGATCTGACTGGGATAGGTGACGACGTTGTGCGCAGCCGGTGCGATCGTGGTGGACGGCGGCGGCGGTGCGGTCGTCGGCGGTGGGAGCGCGGTCGTGGTCGGCGCCGTGGTGCCCGCAGTGCTCGACGCCGGCGGAGCCGGGGGGTCGGGTACGGGAGGTGGCGGCGGCGGTGCGGTCGTGGCCGGTGCGGTCGTCGGCGCCGTCGTGGGTTCCGTCGTCGGTGCGGTGGTCTCGGCGCTGGACGTCGGCGTCGCGTCGTCGGCGTGAGCAATCGGTGACGCCGCAGCGCCGATCAGAGCGACCGCGACGGCGGCGGCCAGCGCGCCGGCGGGTCCGCGGCGCGGTCGTCGCGGGACGCGTCGGGAAGTCGCTGCGGGCGGAGACATGGCGATGGAGGTATCGGCACAAGTCCCGACGGGGTCAAGTGCGTTCTCACGACACTCGTGGCCGGTCGGCGCTACCGTTCGTTGGCCGATGTCCGATGTCGCAGCCGAACCGGTCGACCCCGACGCTGAGTCGAGCGTCGCCCCGAGCGAGCCACTCGGCGACGTCGTGCTGGCCGTGGACGTCGGCGCCACACATTTCCAGGCCGGCCTGGTCACCACCCGTGGTGTGCTGATCGATCGGGCCCGGGCACGTATCGAGCCCGACGTCGGCCCCGAATCCCAGTACACGACGCTCGCACTGACCGTCACCGAGATGCTCGAACGCGCGGGATCTCGCCATGCCGTGTCCGTACGGGGCCTGGGTGTCACCAGCGGCGCCCATGCCAGCCGGGGTCTCGAGCTGGTGTCGCCGCTCAGCGTGCCCGGCTGGCGCGACTTCCCGCTGCGATCACGTCTCGTGGAGCTGTCCGGACACGCCGTGTACGGCGACCTCGATGCCAAGGCGTTGGCCCTCGCGGAAGGGTGGCTCGGCGCCGCTCGTGGACAACCGAATTTCTGTGCGATCACGGTGTCGGCCGGCGTCTCGGGCGGCATCATCCTCGACGGTGACCTCCTCGACGGCGAGTCGGGCTACGCGGGACAGATCGGCCACTTCATCGTCGAACCCGGAGGGCGCCGCTGCACGTGCGGGACGCAGGGGTGCCTCCAAGCCGAAGCATCCGGGCAGGCCATCGACGCCATCACCGGTCGTCCGGTCTCGGAGCCGTCGTATCAGATCATGCAGCGCACCGGTGACGTCGTGGGGCGCGCCGCGGCGTCGATGTGCAATGCGTTCGATCTCTCGCTCGTCGTGGTCGGCGGAAGCGTGGCGCTCGGCTTCGGGTCGACGTTCTTCCACGCGGCGCAGGTGTCGCTCGACGAGCATGCGCGCCAGCCGTACAGCCGAGGGGCGCGGATCACCCCGTCGAGGCTCGGTGAACAGGGTCCCCTCGTCGGCGCCGGCGCGGTCGGATGGCGAGGACTCCGGCGTGCGGCACGGCGTCGTTCGTCGGGTTCCCTCGGTCAGCCGCCGAACGCCCGATAGACGTACTCCGCGGGACCGCGCCCGAATCGGCGTTGCCACCACGCGGCCAAGGCGATCGCGCCCACCCAGAAGCCTGCGGCGAACAGCAGCGCCGACGAGGTCCCGGCCGGTTCGACCCATCCGAGCCAGTCGACCAGCAGGTTGAACACGAGAACGTGGGCGAGGTACAGCGAGAGCGTCAGCTGTCCGGCCCGGCGGAGCGGATCGGTCGCCACGGCAAACCGCTCGGCCAGCCAGTCGATCGCCGCATAGGCGAGCAGTGCCGTGCCGAGCGCGCTCGTCACGTAGACGATGCTGCGGTCGAGCGGATTCGTCGAGAACACCACCCCGGCCAGGTCACCGTCACCGTTGCCGTCGCCGTCACCTGCGGTGAGGAGCGCCGACAGGAACCACGCGACCGACACGGATGCGAGCCCGGCGCCGACGGTCGCTCGCCGCCACCACCGCAGTGGCAGGATCCGGCCCAGCACGATTCCCGCGCAGAGGAACGAGAACCACGGCAGCAGTGGGTGGGTGCCGTTGACGAACACGTCGAACACGTAGCGGCGGATCGAGTCGTCGCCGGGCGACGTCAGCCAGCTCGTCGAGTCGCCGTCGCGGGCGCGGTCGAACCTCCATGACCTCAGCGCCGTGGAGCCGATCGCGGTGACGGCGCCGGCAGCGACGATCCATCTCGACCGCCAGGTGAAGATCCCGGCCGCCAGCACGAACATCACGCCGTAGTAGACGATGATCGTTCCCGGCCAGATCTGCTCCAGCAGCAGGCCGACCACGTAGAGGAGCACACCGCGCCGGACCAGGCGCCACCGCATCTCCCTGACGCGTGTGGGCTCGCCGAGTGTGCGACGGGTGAGCAGCGTCACGCCGACTCCGGCGACGAGGACGAATGTCGCCGCGAACCGTGTCGACAGCGGGCCGTCCCACGGGTCGAAGAGCTCGTCGAGCCATCCCGTCGGAGCGTGGACACCACCCGATTCGATGTCGCGCAGGATCAGGTAGCCGTGGAAGTTCATCACGACCACGCCGATCAGCGCGACGGCGCGGACCACGTCGGGCCCCGCCATCCGGGCGGACGGAGCGGTGTCGGCGAACGTCGGGGTCGGAACGCTCAGGCCCACTGCGAGACCCGGTCGCTCAGATCCAGTCGACGGCGTCGACCGTCGTCATCGTGAGCGGCCGCTGCACGTCGACGCTCCCACCGATGTCGGGAACGGGGTCACCGTCGGGGACGAATGCCATCGAGGTGTGCATGTGGGGAGCCTCATGGAGTCGGAGCCGTCGCCGTTCGAAGTGGAACGGACTGCGGCCGTCGGGCAGTGCCGTGACGCCGTTCGCCGTGCCGGCGCCGATCATCACCAGATGGCCATCGCCGTCGACCGGGCTCTGGCGGTAGCCGGCGTGTTGTCCGTCGCGGATCGGCCGGACATCGAGGACATCCGCGCGCAGCTGGAGGGTGGACTTGTCGCCGTGCCACAGCGCCGTCCCGAGCCGCAGGCGGTAGGCGTGTGTCGTGGGCAGCGAGGCGTAGGTCGGGGGATCGAGGTGGCTCAGCCAGACGGAGAGGTCGGCGTCGACGTCGGCGATCGTCGTGCGGATCTCGTCGGCGTGCTCGGCGGATGATCCGACCAGTGGAAGGTGGATGCTGACGCCGGTCACGTCCAGTCCTCGTGCCCGGGCAAGGTCGATCAACTCGACGCCGCCGCCGTAGCGGTGCATCGACGATTCCAGCTTGACGAGCACCCGGCCGCTCCATCCATCGAGGCACTCGACGTGGGTCCGGTGGCCGACGGTGAGGATCGGATCGGTCGATGCCGGCGCCGCAAGCGTCGGGGTGAGGACCACTGCGTGGAGACCCCCGGGCAACCCGTCGAGTTCGTGCACGGTCCCGACCGCCACCGTGTCGCAGAACGTGGACGCGATCTCGGCGAGGGCGACGCGTCCGAACCCATAGCCATTGCCCTTCACGACGGGGACGAGCCCGTCGACCGTGCTCGCGACGCGTGCGACGTGGGCCCGCCACGGCGCGGTGCGAACGGTGAGCGTGATCGTCACCTCGGCGACGCTACTGCTGTGTCATCGTCGCGGCAGTGAGGCAGCTCACGGATCCGGTAATCCCGACCTTGTTGATCGGAATTGTCAGCGATAGCGTTGCCGCGGTGAACCTGCGAGCACTGCTGAGCTTCCCCGACCCGGTCAACGAGACCTCGGCCCGCCTCGTCGCTGCCGGTGTCGTCGCCCAGGCGATCGTGTTCCTCGTCGTTCGCGAGTGGTGGGTGCTCGTG
>DATKXG010000075.1:0-2816 GCA_035529175.1 Ilumatobacteraceae bacterium | reverse complement strand
CCAGCAGCCACAGGTCCGGGTTGTACTCCTGCTCGACGAACGCGTCGTTCTCGTACAGCGCCTCGTTGGCAGCATCGATGGCCTCCCTCGGGAAGACGACCACGACCTCGCCGGTCGTCGGGTCGGTGACCGTGACACCCGCGAAGTCCCAGGTGACCGGCCCCTCCTCGGCGCCACGTCGCATGTCGGACGTGACGACGATCTCACCGGTGGCGACGTCGACGATTTCGACGACGCCGGTCGAATAGTTCTCCGTGAGCCGATAGCCGTCGGCCTCGACGACGAGTGGCGGAGGAGGCGGGCCGGGTTCGGCGGCGTCGAGGATGACACCCAGACGATTACCGGAGCCCCACCCGCCCGCGGCATTCGCGGGGAGCCCGGGGAT
Source organism: Ilumatobacteraceae bacterium (assembly GCA_035529175.1). Taxonomy (GTDB): domain Bacteria; phylum Actinomycetota; class Acidimicrobiia; order Acidimicrobiales; family Ilumatobacteraceae; genus Sva-07. The sequence goes on along the minus strand of DATKXG010000075.1, from coordinate 2,431 downwards.
CTCGAGTTGCTGCGGCGAGCCGCCGCGTTCGTCGAACCGATAGAACTGGATCCCGTCCGGGGTGTCGACGAAGGCGATGATTCCGCCGTCGAACGTGAACGATGCGGTGACGTAGTAGGCGTCGTCGACCGGCAGCGGGTCGATCGACCAGGTGAGGCCGTCCGCCGAGTACCGGACGTCGGAGCCGAGGCCGACGAAGCCAGCCGGCGTGGCGACGATGCTGTCCATGGGCCCGGACGTCTGCGACGGCGCCGGGACCCCGTCCCACCTCGCCGCCCAGGTCGTCGGCGCGAAATTTTGCCCGGCGAGGTATTCCGCGACCTCCGGCGCCACGCCGAGTTCGTCCCAGGTGTAGACGATCGCGTCGCCCCCCTCCGCCTCGATCATGATTCCGGTGTCGTCCTGACCGAACGAGAACCCGGTCGTGCCCACGTCGAGTTCGGCACGCACCTCGGCGGGAACGAGCTCGAACGGATCGAGTTCGACGTTGGCGTACACGTTGGCCACCCAGCCCGAATCGTTGGCTGCGAAGCTCGACGGTTGGACCGACCAGTCGGCACCGTCCGGGAGCTCGAAGGGCGGTGGCGGTACCACGATCTCCTGCACGTTCCAGTTGACGAGATCGACCGTCGTCGCGACCCGAACGGAGCCGTCGCCGAAGTTGCTGTTCGGGCCCTGCGTGCCGTACCACACGACGAGTCGATCGCCGACGCCGGTCGCACCCGAGATGTAGCTGGCATCTGGGGGCATGACGGCCTCGATCGGCTCCCACACGACGCCGTCGGTGGTGAAGCGGACGTCGAGTGTCGGTGGCTCCTGCGACTGGGTGGAGTAGATGGCTGCGGAAGCCTCCGGGTTGGCAGCGATGATCTCCGTGACGACGTCGAGCAGACCGGCTTCCTGGAGCATCTGCATGGCCTCCTCGATCGTCGGCGGGAGGTCACCTCCGAAGAGGTCCCTGACCTCCTGCGGGAACAGCGCGGTCACCTCTTCTGGCAGTTCGGCGGGGAGCGGCTGCGGCGCGAACGCCTGTGACCCGACGAGGAAGCCATCCCGCCACGCCGCGGACCACTCGCCGTACTCGGGCGCACCGCCGACGCCGGCGATCTGACCGGGCAGCCCCGGTCGCTCGATCACCTCGACGGCCTGCGCCGCCGCAGCGGTCGAGAGTTCCGTCGTCGCCGGCTCCTCGTCGCCGATCGACGTCGATGGCGACGACTCGTCGGGTTCCTGGACATCGGCGATGACCAGACTGTCGGGTTCGTCGTCCGGGGTGACCGCGACGACGGCCACGGTCGCTCCAGCCAGCAGGGTGACCGCACCGAGGCCAGCCATCAGCTGAACCCGACGGCGACGGCGGTGGGTTCTCGTGCGGACTGCGGCGAGGTCGAGGTCGCCCACCTCGATCGTTTCCGCGATGTTGTCGAGGCCGCGGCGGAGATCGTCATGGTCGGTCATCGTTGTGCTCCATCAGCTCGGAGAGGTGGGTCAGTGCTCGGCTCAGCCGGCTTTTCACGGTGCCGGGAGCGATGTCGAGGGCGGTGGCGAGTTGCTCTTCGGACCAGTCGAGGTAGTAGCGGCCCACCACGACGGTCCGGTGATCGACCGAGAGCTGGCGGAGCGCGCTGACGAGCGCCTCGTCCTTCGGCGCCGTCGGCCGCGCCTCGCCGTCGATCTGCAGTCCGAACCGCTCGCGCCGTATCTTGCGCCAGCGCGACCGTGCCCAGTTGATGCCGGCCCGATACACCCATCCCTCGGGATTGGCGAGCACCGACACGGTCGACCAGCGCTGCAGCGCGCGGGCGAACCCCTCGGCGGCAGCATCCCGGCCGAGATCGGGATCGCCCAGCGCGAGCGTCATCGCGCGGACCATCTCGGCGTGGTGCTGCTCGAAGAACGTCCCGAAGTCGGCGCGGACCACCTGGATGGTCATGAACTCCGGTTCCCCCGGTTGGATGTCCACCTCCCCGATCGTCACACACTCAAACGCATGAGAGGGCCATTCGGTTCCCTCCCGTCGCGTTGGCGCTCGCGGCGGGGCGGGTCAGGGGGTGGCGAGGGGGCCGTACAGCTCGGGTCGCCGGTACTTGGCGAAGTCGAACAGCGTCTCGGTGTACTGCTTGCACCAGTCGAGGTCGCACTCGGCGACGACCACCTCGTCGCCGTTCGTAGCCGCCTTCGCTAGCAGCTCACCCGACGGCGCGAAGATCGACGAGTCGGCCAGCGAATCGACGCCCTCCTCGACCCCGCCCTTGGCGACGCCGACGACGAACGTTCCGTTCTGGTACGCGCCCGCGGACATCACGAGCTGGTTGTGGAAGCCCTGCAGTGGATCCTGCGACGGATCGGGCGCGTAGTGCAGCGGCGTGTTGTAGCCGCACAGGATCAGCTCGACACCCTGCAACCCCATCAGCCGATACGACTCGGGCCA
>DATKXG010000074.1:0-2546 GCA_035529175.1 Ilumatobacteraceae bacterium | reverse complement strand
GCGGCTGCGCCGGGCGGCGGTCGGGAGCCCGTGACGAGACGACAGCCAGGCCAGTCCCGCGCCCACGAGGAGTTGTTGGGCGCGAGTGTCCGTTCCGAAGTACACCCGCGTGGGATCGACCGGGTCGTAGAGCGCGGCCATGAGCACGGCCGACGCAACGGTGCCGGCCGCGATGGCACCCAGTGGGACCCACCGCCGCCAGGTCGATGATCCCGACATCAGCATCAGACCCAGCACGACCGCGGGCCACAGGACGTACCACTGCTCCTCGACGGCCAGCGACCAGGTGTGGCGGAGCGGGCTCGGGCCGAGCAGCGTCTCGAAGTAGCTCTGTTGGTCAAGTATGAAACGCCAGTTGGCCAGGTAGCCGACTGCAGCTGCGGCGTCCCAACGAATCGACGACCATTGCTCGGGAAGTGCGTACAGACGTGTGGCGGCCACCGTCGCCGCCGTCATGACGACGAGGGGCGGCACCAGACGCCGAAAGCGCCTCGTCCAGAACACTCCCAAAGCGATGCGGCCGGAGGTGTTGTGTTCGCGGAGAAGCAACGTCGTGATCAGGAAGCCGGAGATCACGAAGAAGAGATCGACACCGAGAAACCCTCCGCGAGCCATCTCGACGTCGAGGTGGTAGGCGACAACCAGCGTCACAGCCACCGCGCGGAGCCCATCGAGCGCCGGGAGGTACGCCATCCGTTCGGCGACCACGGTGGTCATGTCGTCGGTGCAGGCTCGGCGTCAGGGGCGAACATCGCTCCGACGGCCAGCGACAGCACGGCAAAGGCTGCGAGGCCATTGAGGTGGTCGAACTCGAGCGTCCAACCGGCGTTGGGAAACGGTCGTTGCGATCGCTCGATCAGCAGCACGCGGATCGCCACCGCGATCGACGCCGCGAGGCCGATGAGCTCCAGCGGTCGGCCGATCGGCCAAGGTCGCGGTCGGCGAGCGGACCACATCGCAAGTGCCGCTGGAACAACCGCGATGACCCCCCAGATCGGGGCGATCAAGGCAGCGGAGGCAACGATCAGGACCGCTGCGGCCGGCACTCCCCGTCCAGCACCACGAGTCGAACTGCGGAGTACCGGTGCAGCGAGCATCGGGGAGGGCGTGCGTCGCGAGAGCGCCAGCACCAGCACGAGCATTGCCGAGGAGAATACGCCGATGGCGAGCCCCCAGGCCACCGGTGCCTGCGCAGTCCAGCGCAGCTCGATGGTCAGCGATTGCTCGCTGGGGGGAATCAGCCACCCGTTGAAGCCTCCATCCACGAGCTGGGGGCTGCCCAGGTCGCGGTCGCCTGCCACCGCCCGCCACGCTTCGTTGTACCCCTCACCGAGCACGAGCCAGCAGCCCGTGGGGCAGGGTCCGACCGTGATGTCTCTCGCCCGCGGGTCGTCGCGTTCGAGGGTGAGGTCGATCGGAATCGGCGCCGACTCGATTGCTGCATCGCTCGTCTCGGTCATCACGATCCGGTCGACGTTCATCGCGGCCAGCGTGCCGTCGGCGGTGGTGGTGTTCGATCCGACCACGAGATGGTCCCCGGCACCGAGCGTGATCGGTCCGCCGCAGACCTCGGCATCGATCGGCTCGCCGTCGAGGAGCGCCGCCACGCTCGTCGAGAACGACAACCCGACCGGTCGGTCGTCGACGCTCAGCAGGCCGTCGGCGCACTCGACGCTGACCGTCGCATCGGGATCGGCGTCAGAGCGTGCGATCGCGGGCGATGACAACTCGGCAATCGCGGCGGGAAGGGTGACGATGTCGCCGTATCGCCGGTCGACCGTCGTTCGTGCGTCCACCTCCGTGATCGTGAGCGACGTCGGTCCAGCGTCGAGTGGCGTCGGGAGCGTGACCGTGCTGCGACCTGCGTCATCCGGTGCCGTGACGGGTATGTCGACGGTCGTGACGCCGTTGTCGAGCTGGATCATCGTGATCGGTGAGAAGTGTCCGGTCGGTTGCACGATGTCGAAGGTGCCCAGCGGTTCCGAGGTGACGAAGTCCAGCGTGGCACCGATGGAACCGTCGAACGGCGTCACCCATGCCGACATCTGATCGCCGTCGGCCGCTGCTGCTCCGCGCGCTTCGATCGACCCGTCGAGGCGGCGGTCCGCCACGGGCGCGCCGTTGGGGCTCGGCGGCGCCAGCATCGCAGCGAGGGTGCTGTCGCTGACGTCGGGGTCGAGTCGAAGTGTGACGGCGGGGTCGAACTGCCGCGACGCGTCGAGCGAGAACGAGCGAACGAGATCCGGCTCGGGATCCGAACGCCACCGGTCGGTGGGATCTGTTCGCAAGCGGGTCATCACCAGGGCAAGCGGAGCGTCGTCGGCCGCCAGGGGTGCGTCGAGTGGCAGGCGGATCACCTCGGTGGTCGCACCGCGCCCGTGGTCGATCTCGGTGAATCCGACTCCTGACCTGGACGCAGCAACGGTGGGATCGCCCACCGACACGCCGGTGATCTCGATCTCGAGCGCACGCATGGATGTGAACGCGGGGTCGACGAGTTCCTGGCCGTCCGCGGTGACGGACTGCGGACCGAGGTCGACGTCGAG
>DATKXG010000073.1:0-2419 GCA_035529175.1 Ilumatobacteraceae bacterium | reverse complement strand
GTCACGGTCCGTGACACGGATGTGACACTGGCACTACCTGGATGATGTCACGGGTCACTGCCCGATCGCGAAACGCCAGCGTATGAGTGCCCGGGGCGGGATTTGAACCCGCACTCCACGTGAGTGGAAGGGGGGTTTAAGCCCCCCGCGTCTGCCAGTTTCGCCACCCGGGCCGGTGCAGCCCGAGACTACGTGGCGTCACGGCTCAACCGGTCGACGTGGGGTACGACTCGATCATGGCCCAGGCATCTTCGGTCAGATGACGAGCAAGGTCGTGCAGGGCTCTGGCGGCAGCCAGTTCCTCGCCGACCTGCGGCCTCGACGGGTCGGTGGGATTGCGCCGCGACCGTCCGTAGCCGGACAACGATCGATCACCGGCGTCGAGGTGCACCACCATGTCGCAGTGGTCCTCGTCCTCACGCGTCTCGAACCTGAGTGTCCATCCGTGTGGTTGAAAGCTCTCCATGGCTCCACCATCGCGCGCGCACCTCGGCGACGTCAGGGCCGGACGTCCTACTGGGCCCGTCTCCCGGGACGTAGTCCCCTATCGCTTCGCATCGACGGCTTGCGATGCTCGAATCGCAGCATCGATCACCGTCGAAGGGAGCACGCACATGTTCGCTCAGGTCGGAGACGAACTGATCATCGAAGGCCACGAGGTCGGCCGGCCTCGTCGTGTCGGCAGAGTGGAGGAAGTGCGCGGCGACGACGGCGGGCCGCCGTACACGGTGCGGTGGGACGACACCGGTCGTGCGACGTTGCTCTTCCCCGGCTCGGACTGTCGAGTCGTGCACCTCACCGACACCCCGTCCGGAACGGAGGAGTGATGAAGATCTCTGAACTCGCACTGCGCGAACCCGTCATGATCGGTGGTGATGCAACCGTGGCCGACGCCGCCGCTCTGATGGCGTCGTCGGGCGTCGGATCGGTGATCGTGCTCGACGGGAAGACGCCCGTCGGCATCGTCACCGATCGGGACATCGTGACGCGTGGCGTTGCCCGCTCATACCCGCCCGACGGACGGATCGACGGCCTGATGAGCATGGGACTGATCGCCGTCGACGCGGACCACGACCTCGCCGACCTCGTTCACGTCTTCCGGGACCACGCCATCCGGCGTATCCCGATCATCGATCACGATCGGGTGATCGGCGTCGTCTCGCTGGACGACATCGTGGTGCACGTGACCGACGAACTGTCCACGGTGTCCAGGGTGCTGGCCGGCCAGATCATGTTCCCCCACGCCACCGACGAGGCCCGCGCACCGTCGCCGGACTGAAGGGCGATACCTGACGGGCCGCGGCCGAACCGGCCCCCGCCACCAACCACGTTTGCGTTGCAGTCCCGGTGGACCACCCCACCGGAACTGCAACGCAAACGGGAAATCCGTCAGAGGATCGAGTCGTCGACCCAGCTGCCGTGGAAGCCGAACGGCACCCGCTGCGGCAGGTGCACGCGGGCGACCGGGTCGGTGCCGGGCGCCGATCCGTCGAGAATGACGAGGTCGGAGCTGTCCTCGGCGGCGTCGTACACGAAACCGATCACCCAACCCTCGTCCTCGCCAGCGGCATCGTCGTCCTGGACGAACACGAACTCGCCCGGGAAGCTGTTCGGGCCGAAGTCGTAGGTCTGCTGCGCTCCGGTCTGCAGGTCCCACTTGACCACGTTGCCGGGGTCGACGATCGCGCCGTCGCCGCCACCGCGCGGGGTGACGCCCCAGCCGTAGCGGTGCTTCAGCCCGACCACCCGATCATCGACACGCGGGAAGGCGTGCGAGTCGCCGTCGAGCTGCTGCTCGCTGACCGCACCCGACGCAAGGTCGAAGCTCCAGCGGTGCAGGTAACACGGCTCGCCGTCCTCCATCGAGGTCCTCCACATCGAGGCGTGGCGGCCGACGTCGCACACGACCGTGTCACCCTCGACGTAGGCGTTGAGGGGGTGGAACACGTAGCACGGGTCGACGTCGAACCAACGGATGTCGGCGTTGGTGCCCATCCTCGGCATGATGCCGATGCGGGCGCCGTAGTTGTCGTCCCACTTCAGCGGGGCCTCGAGGTTCGACAGGTCGAACACCACGGGCAGGTCCATGAAGATCGCGTGGTCGCGGGTGATCATGAAGTCGTGCATCATCGTGCCTGCGGGCACGGTGATCTCGGCGGAGTGCACGAGTGCACCGGACGCGTCGAGCACGTGATAGGTGAGGAACGGCGGCACCGGCGAGTAGCCGAAGAAGTGCAGCTCGTTCGTCTCGGGGCAGAGCTTGGGATGGGCGGTGAACGCCGTGGTGAGCTTGCCGCCGAAGTCCTCGCAGCCGAGGGTGTCGAGTTCCGGGCTCAGCGCGTACGGCAGGTGGCCCTCCTCGAGCGCCCAGATACGACCGGCGTGACCGAGCACGTGCGTGTTCGCAGCGCTGGCCGTC
>DATKXG010000072.1:0-3216 GCA_035529175.1 Ilumatobacteraceae bacterium | reverse complement strand
AGCGGCCCTCGCCGAGGGTGCCCGACCACCCGTCGCCCAGTCCTCGAGGATCAGCTGGATGAGCTTGCTGCGGGGCCGGTCTCCCCACCGTCGAGCTGCCTCGTCGAGGATCGCTGCGACGTCGGGCGTCTCCGTGATCGGATGTCGCGGTCGGGTGGTCGGCACGCTCGAAGTGTACCACCCGGTGCGACACTCTTCGCCGAGGGGGAGCCCCTGCCGATCAGCCGGCGTCACGGAGTTCGCCCCGCGGGTTCGCCCCGGCGCCGCGCAGACCGGCCTCTCGAAGGGCGGCTCGATCGGCGGCGCTCGCCCCGGCTTGCGCGCCGAAGAGGTCGTTGCCCGCCGACGATCGGATCGCCGTGGTCCGGCCGACGAGACGCTCGAACAGTTCGGCAGTCGCGCGATCGTCGGCGGCCAGGACCGGGAGCGCGTCCGTCCCGACTCCGGTGAGCGAGGCGCTGCCTGCCGTTCGAAGCCGCTCGCCAATTCGCCGTGCGAAGCCGACGATGAACGCCGAGCGATATCGCCGGCTCCGTACGCGGCTGCCTGCGGGCGCATCCGCGGCGTCCGCAGCCAGGAATGACTGGACCTGGATCAGCAACGACGTGAACAGCAGCTCGACGTGGGAGAGCTGCCCGACAGGTCCGACCAGGGTCGCGAGGTCGACGCGCCGGTGGAACACGCAGCGGACGCCGTTCGCCTGGGCGACGACATTCAGGAGCATCTGCTTCGACGCGATGTAGGGCTCGTCGATCCCGATTCGGATCGCCGACACCCGTCCCGTCGACCGACGACCCGAACTCGCACGAACGGTCGCCTCGTCGAGACGAGCTTCGGTCATCATCGCCTGGGCCTTTGCCGTGAACGCCTCGGCCTCTGCGGGAAACTCCGTCGACTCGGCCTTCGCCAACAGGCCGCGGATGGTCACCAGTTTCGGGCTGGGCGCTGCGTCGACATCGACCTGATCGATGTCGACGCAGTCAGTCGAGCCCGGCGGCGACAGCAACGTCGGCAGGCTCGGCAGACCCAGGAGTTCATCGAGCACCGCACGCACCGTGGACAGACCAACGCTGTCGCCACCGGCGTCGAGCCACCGCGCCAGCCATCCGTCACGATCCGGCTCGTGTTGACACCGCGCGGAGATTCGACCGGTCTGGCGGCGCCACGAATCGTGCACTGCCTCGCCGTCGCGGTCGTGGTGCGCCGCATCCGCGGCGATCGCCATCGCCAACACCGACGTCGCGACCGTGCCCAAGACACGACGGACGTGTCGGACGAGCTCGTCGGGCTGCCACCCGTTCGCCCACAGCCGGTCACGCAGCACGAGCCCGAGTACCTGCTCGAGCTGCCGGCAGGCGTTCGCCCCGGCATCATCGGAATCGCTGCGCTCGGATCGCGGATGATCCGGTACCGGGTCGCAGACTTCGTCGGATTCCGCCCTGGCCCGCTGCGCCACCCGGTGACGACGGCGTTCGGCGGCGCGCCGCTGCTTGTCGACGCGGCGTCGACGACTGTTCTTGCCCATGGTTCCTCCCGGGCTCGTTCGGTCAGTCGGTCGCTCGGGCGACGAGTCGGAGCCGACGCATCGACTCCTCACGCTCAACTGTGACAGAGGGCTGTCACAAAGTTGGATCGTGGTTCCTCGAGCCCTGGGCTCGGGGAACCACGATCAGGCGCGTCGTCTGGCCGGCCATCGGAACCGGCGGCGCGTGCGTACGACTACGGGATCGGCGGCAAGTGCGAGACCGTCGTGCGATTGCACATCGGGTGGTTCGTCGGGCCGGCAACGGCGCCGACGTTCGAGGATCGAATCGACGTCGACCACCCAGACCGTGGATGGCGGGCCCGACACGGTGTGGCTGTTCACGTAGCGGATCCGCTCGTTGATCTCCTCGATGAGGCGGCGAGCCTCGGCCTCGTCGAGGGCGTCCAGCGCTGCCGCAACCGCGGCATCGCGTTCACCTCGAATGGCGATCGTCGGCGGGAGATAGTCGATCTCCTCGCGACGCAGCTTCGCCTTGACCCACCACTCTTCGTCGCGAGGTCCGTCGAGCCCGTCGATCGGCTTGCCCTCGCCGTCGAGCCCGTCGAAGAGCCCGGCGCGGCGGCCTTCCTCGATCTGCCGCTCGGCCCACGACTCCCAGCTCAGCCCGGGCGGCTTGTGTTCGCTCACGTCGTGGCCTCGGGTCGGTGACCGTGCGTCACCTCCACAACGCTACTCACAGCGCTTCGAGCCGCCGCCGCGATCAGGAGCGCCGCTCGAGCGAGAACAGGACGGCCGACTCGGGAAGCATCACCGGCGGACGGATGCCGTGCGCCGCGAGCTGCCGGCCGGTGAGCTCGACCCCCTCGGTCAGCCACGCCGGCTGCGTCGCCGACATGCCCCACCGCTCGCCAGGGAGCGCGACGTGTTCGAGGCGGTAGCGACCATCGGGATCGAGGCCGGGCAGGCGCAACGCCGGCGGGGTGAGACTCCGTGACGTGGCCAGCTGGGCAAACGACACGAGGGCCTCGGACCGGTCGGACGCGTAGACACCGTGCGCGCAGAACTCTGGCTCGGTGTCGAAGCGCACCACGTCGCCGCCGTGCAGCAGCGGCCGGAATCGCTTGTGCACAGCGATCGCCTCGGCGAGCTCGGCTCGGCGATCGTCGTCGAGGCGAGCCACGTTCCACTCGACGCCCAGGTGCCCGAACAGCGCGGTCGCCGCCCGGAACGCGAGCGTGTGCACCCTGCCGGTGGTGTGCGCCCGGGTCGGTCCGATGTGAGCGCCCATCACCTCGGGTGGGATCAGCATCGAGGCGCCGCGCGGGATGGTCTGGCGTTCGAGTGCGTCGTTGCAGTCGCTCGTCCAGACCCGCTCGACGCGGCGGAGGATCTCGAGGTCGACCCGGCCTCCGCCGCTCGCACACGACTCGAACTCGACGTCGGGATGGCGTCGTCGCAGCGCGTCGAGCAGGGCGTAGAACGCGACCGTCTGCGCGTGCGTCCCGGGCGCACCGGTCGATCCCGATCCCTGCACGTGGTCGCGGTTCATGTCCCACTTGACGTAGGCGATGTCGTGGTCCCTGAGCAGGGCGTCGAGCAGGCCGAGCACGTGCGCGAAGGCCTCCGGTCGGCCGAGGTCGAGCACGAGCTGGTTGCGGCCCACCACCGGCTCGTAGCCCTCCGTGGTGAGGGCCCAGTCGGGGTGGTCGCGCAGTAGGTCACTGTCCGGA
>DATKXG010000071.1:0-4176 GCA_035529175.1 Ilumatobacteraceae bacterium | reverse complement strand
CCGGCGTAGGCGAGAAAGAGCGTATTGACGGTCGAGGAGATGTGGTCGCGCCCGATTCGCAGTGCCCGCCCGTACAGCTCAGCGAAGTTCGCGTCGGGAGACGCCCGCCGGAGTTCCCACACCGCCGACACCTGCGTGACGGTCACGTCGTCGAGCACGCCGAGCGAGCCGATCACTACACCGGCGAGCAGCAGGCCGCGAGGGTCGATCTGCGATCCGAGCGCGTCGAGGAACCCGACGCTCTCGTCACCGAACCCGGTGAACTTCGACGCGGCCAGGAAGATCCAGGCCAGGATCGCCGTCAGCGCCAGGCTGGCAAACGTCGACAGCAGTGCCGCAGCGGTGGCCAGACCTCGACCGTGAGCGAGGAACAGCGCGACGAAGGCGATCGCCCCCGCGGTGACGATCGCGACCGCCACCGAGTTCGACCCCTCGAGCAGTGCCGGCAGTGCGAACACGACGATCACCACGAGACTCATCGCCAGTCCGGCGAGGGCGCCGACGCCGCGCCAACGGCCCAGCACCACGATCGCCGCGACGAACAGGATCGTCAACAGCAGCATCGGCGTGCCGCGCTGGAAGTCGTAGAAGATGGCCTGCTCGGTGCCGCTGCCGAGATCGACGAGGTCGACGAGGATCCCGTCGCCGGCCGAGATCGTCGAGTCGAGTGGCTGTTCGAGCACGTAGCGGTCGCCCCCGGCGACCACGATGTCGACGCGTTTGCATGCCAGGAGCGGATCGAACGAGCACGGAACTTCGGTGACCGACTCGGCCGTCGCTTTCACCGGGTCGCCGTCGAGGCCCAATGGATCGGTGCTGGCACCGTCGTCACCACCCGGCCACAGCACGACGAGGCCGACCAGCACCAGGAGTGCACACACCCCGACCGCCGCCCACATCGCCCGCCGGACCTCCGGCCGGACGTGCTCGTCGAGGTCGTGGAGGTCGTCGAGATCGTGCGCGTGGCCTGAGCCCATCGACACAGTTTCATCGAACCGATGCGTCAGAGTGGTGACGGTCTCAGCGGATCTGATTTCGGATGCCGCGACCGGATCCGCCGAGCACTGCACGTCGGCGTGCCGACGGCCGGTCGGCGGCGTGTGGGGCTCAGTGGTGGCGGTGCTCGGCGGCGTGCTCGGGCTGGTGGAGGTGCCGGTGCCCGACGTCGTCGTGGTTGTGATCGTCGCCGAGGTCGTGGCTGTGGCCGTGTCCGTGGTCGTCGACGAGGAGCGCTTCTCCCCCGATGCGCAGCAGCCGACCTCCGAACGCCGTCGCGAGGTGCTCGGGTCGCAGCACGGCCTCGGGAGGCCCGTCGGCGATCACGCAGCCGGCGAGCAGCATCACTCGCCCGGTCCGCTTCGCTTCTTCGAGGTGGTGCGTGGAGAACACGACGGTGGCGCCGCTCGCGACCTCATCGTCGATGATCGACAGGATCGTCTCCTGGCTGGGCAGGTCGAGCCCGGTGATCGGTTCGTCGAGCAGCAGGAGCTTCGGCGACCCGATCAGGGCTTGGGCGACCAGCACCCGTTGGCGCTGCCCACCAGACAGTTCACTGAAGGACCGTCGGAGCAGATCCGTGACCTCGAGACGCTCGGCCGAGGTCCGGATCTCGTCGCGGTCGGCGCGCGTGATCCGCCCGAGCAGACCCCGCGACCGGTAGCACCCCATGCGGATCACCTCGTCGACGGGGAGCGGCATCCAGTCGTGGTGCTCGTGCTGCTGCGCGACGAATGCCGCCTCGACGCCGGGCGCCCGCTCGACGCGCCCAGCAGTCGGTTCGAGCAGGCCCGCCAGCAGCCGCAGCACCGTGCTCTTTCCGCTTCCGTTGGCGCCGACGAGGGCGACGGAGGTCCCACGATCGAACGCGGTGGTGGTCGTGTCGAGGGCGATCACGTCGGCGTAGCGCACCGAGACCTCGACCAGGTCGGCAACCGCAACGTCTGGATCCACGCGTCCGACGATACTCCGGTTTGGAATGAGAGTCATTCTCAGTACAGTGCAGATCCATGTTCGGATCAGGCTCACCACAGCGCACGCAGCACCGTCTCGGCGTCGTCGCCGTCGGCGCCCTGCTCCTCACTGCGTGCGGCTCCGACGGCCCGTCGTCGAGCGGCTCGTCCCCGCCCGGCGGATCGCCCGACACGGCCGTCGTCGTCGCGACGACGAGCATCTGGGCCGACATAACTGCCAACGTCGCGTGCGACGGACTGGCCGATGTCCGGATGATCATCCCTCCTGGCGGCGACCCCCACTCGTTCGAGCCGTCGCTGCGCGATCGCGAGACGATGGACACCGCCGATCTGATCGTCGCCAACGGGCTCTTTCTCGAAGAGTCACTGGAGGACACCATCGATGCCGTCGAATCCGGTGGCGTCCCGGTGCTGCGCATCGGCGATGGCCTCGATCCGATCCCGACCAACGCCGCCTCTCACGACGACGACCACGACGACGAGGCCGCACACGACGATCACGGCGACGACGACCCGCACGTGTGGTGGGATCCGACCCGCATCGCGGCGGCCGTCCCGCTGATCGCCGACGAACTGGTCGAGGCCGGGCTCGATCGCGAACGGGTCGACGTCTGCGCCGGCCAGTACGTCGATGACCTCACACGACTCGACGACGAACTGACGACGATCGTGGCGACGTTGCCGGTCGACCAGCGACTCCTCGTCACCAACCACGACTCCCTCGGCTACTTCGCCGACCGCTACGACTTCGAGGTGCTCGGCAGCGTCATCCCCTCGTCGAGTTCGCTCGCCGCGACCAGCCCGGCGGAGCTCGACGCCTTGGCGGCAGACATCGAGGCCACCGGCGTCCCGGCCATCTTCGCCGACACGCAGAACTCCTCCGACGACGCCGACGCGCTGGCCAACCGGATCGGCGACGTCGAGGTGATCAGCATGCTGACCGACACGCTCGACGAGCCGGGCACCGACCAGGGCACCTACGTCGGCTGGCTCCGCCAGAACGTCGAGACCATCGTCGAGGCGCTCGGCGGGGCAAGCTGACAGGTGTGGAGTTCCTGAGCGATCCGTGGGGGTGGTGGATCGCACCGTTCGTCGACTCCGAGTTGATGCGCGACGCGCTACTTGCCGGCCTGCTCACCGTGGTGACGACATCGCTGGTCGGCACGTGGGTCGTGCTGCGCGGGATGAGTTTCCTCGGTGATGCGCTCGCGCACGGCGTGCTACCGGGCATCGCCATCGCCTTCATCATCGGTGTCGACACCTCGATCGGAGCGATGGTCGCGGCAGGCGCGATGGTCGCCGGTATCTCGCTCATCCGGCGGCACTCGCCGTTGCCCGACGACACCTCGATCGGCGTGCTGTTCGTCGGGTTTCTCGCCCTCGCGGTCGTGATCATGTCGACGCAGCGCGCCTCGTACACCGGTGACCTCAACCGCTTCCTGTTCGGCTCGATCACCGGGCTCGACAGCTCCGACGTGATCCGTCAGGGCATCGCTGCGCTGATCGCCCTCGTCGGCGTCGTCGTGCTGTACCGGTCGTTTCTCGTGATGACCTTCGACGTGTCGCTCGCCTCCATGCTCGGGCTCCGGCCGGGCCTGGCTCAGGCAGCGCTCCTGGCGTTGCTGGCGATCTCGATCGTGTCGTCGTTCCAGGCGGTCGGGAATCTGCTGGTGTTCGCGTTCCTCATCGCGCCGCCCGCGGCGGCGTCACTCCTCGTGCGACGCGTCCCGATGATCATGGTCGTGTCGGTCGGCCTCGGCGCGCTCGCCACCGTGATCGGCATCCTCGTGAGCTACCACCACGCCACTGCCGCCGGCGCCACGATGGCGCTCACGTCGGTGATCATCTTCTTCGTGGTGCTCGCCGGCTCGGTTGCCCGACGTTCGCTCGCCCAGCGCCGGTCCCTCGCCGCAACCTGACCCGCGACCGATGAGCCAACCGCCCAGATCGCGGCTTCTCGCTCATCGCAACCGGACCCGACGCCCTACCGGTGAGCCAACCGCCCAGATAGCGGCTCTTCGCTCATCGCAGGCGGGGTGGGTGTGGGGGCTGGCGATGCTCGAGCGTCAGGAGCGGCAGTCGGCGCAGCGACCGTAGAGGTCGATGGTGTGATGAGTGGCCTGGAAGCCTTCGGCGTCGGACAGCGCGTCGAACGCCTCGCCGAGTCGCCGCTCGAGTGCCGGCGTGAGCGTGACGTCGCGAACGG
>DATKXG010000070.1:0-17321 GCA_035529175.1 Ilumatobacteraceae bacterium | reverse complement strand
GCCGAGCGCATCTCGTCGGACGGCGAACCGATCGACCTCGTGGTCAACAACGCCGGCTTCGGGACCAGCGGCGTGTTCCACGAACTCGACGTCGATCGGCTCGCTGGCGAGGTGGAACTGAACGTCACGGCCCTCACCGTGTTGAGCCACGCGGCGCTGTCGGCGATGGTGCCACGTGGCCGCGGCTACCTGATGAACGTGTCGAGCGTCGCGAGCTTCCAGGCCGCGCCGGGCCTCGGCGTCTACGCGGCGACCAAGGCCTATGTCACCAGTCTGAGCGAGGCCCTCCACTCGGAGGTCAAAGACGCCGGTGTCCACGTGACAGCACTGTGTCCCGGGCTGACCCGGACCGAGTTCCAGGACCACAGCAACACGACGGGACAGGCCAGCCGTGTCCCGGGCCTCGCATGGACCACTGTCGAAGAGGTGGCGTCCACCGGACTGCGCGACGTCGCCTCGAACAGGACGATCTCCGTGCCCGGAACGCTCTACAAGTTCGCAGTGACCAGCAGCGACCTCCTCCCGCGGTCGATCACCCGATGGGTCAGCGGCTCGATCACCCGCTGACGATCACATCGCGGGTCTGACCCCTGATGTCATCGTCAGTAGTCGATCGCGGCGAACTCGCGGAGTTTCGACACGCGGTGACGGGCGTCGATCATGCGGACGGTGCCGCTGCGTGAGCGCATCACCAGACTCTGGGTGCGGATGCCGGTCGAGTCGATCCGGACCCCTCGGAGCAGGGCGCCATCGGTGAGACCCGTGGCGGCGAAGAAGCAGTTGTCGCTCTGGATCAGGTCGTCCTGGCCGAGCACGCGGTCGAGATCGAAGCCGGCATCGATCATCGCGGTGCGCTCTGCGTCGCTCTGCGGCGCGAACCGTGCCTGGATCTCACCGCCCATCGCCTTCATCGCAGCCGCCGAGATCACGCCTTCCGGGGTGCCGCCGATGCCGATGAGGACGTCGGCACCCGCATCGGGCCAGCAGGTCGCCACCGATCCGTAGACGTCACCGTCGGTGATCAGACGGATCCGACAGCCGCTTGCACGCACCTCGGCGATCAGGTCCTCGTGACGTGGTCGATCGAGGATCACGACCGTGAGGTCGCGGACCTCCTCGCCCTTCGCCTTGGCAACCCAACGCAGGTTCTGCGTCGGCGTGGCGGTGATGTCGATCGCACCGACCGCGTCGGGACCGACCGCGATCTTCTCCATGTAGTACGACGGGCCAGGGTCGAGCATCGAACCACGGTCGGCGACGGCGATGACGGCGAGCGCGTTGGTCTTGCCCTGGGCGGTCAGCGTCGTTCCGTCGATCGGGTCGACGGCGACATCGACGTCCGGGGCGCTGCCGTCGCCGACGTGCTCGCCGTTGTAGAGCATCGGGGCGTCGTCCTTCTCGCCCTCGCCGATCACGACGACGCCGTCCATCGAGACCGTCGACAACGACAGCCTCATCGCCTCGACGGCGGCATTGTCGGCCGAGTTCTTGTCGCCTCGGCCCACCCAGCGCGCGGCAGCGAGGCAGGCGGATTCGGTCGCGCGGACCAATTCCATGGCGAGGTTGCGGTCCGGCTGTTGGCGTGACGACGTTGTCATGCCTTCACGGTACTTCGGGGAACCGCCGGACGAACGCGGAGCACGACTTCGGGTCGGTACCGGGTGCCGGTAGCGTTCAGCCGTGGCTTTCGTCAACAAGCAGTCCGGGGACGAGGCGCAGCAGGACCGCGCAGCGTCCGGGCAACCGATCGACTTCGACCCCAACGACCCCGAGGTCGTCAAGGTCCACTATGACGTGTCGGCCTGGAACTTCGATCAGCGAGCGGAGCTGTCCGAGGCGCTGGCCGAAGCCGAGCTCCCCCACGCATGGGAGGGTGACGAGGTCGTCGTCCCCGAGCTGGTCGAGGCCGAGGTCGACGCGCTCTTCGACGAGCTCGACAAGATCCTCGGGCCGTTCCCGATCGCGCTCGAGGATGGCGCCGAGTCGACCGAGTTCGGCCTCGACGAATGGTCCGACGCCGATCGGGCCGTCCTCACCGATGCGCTGATCGCATCGGAGGTACCGCACCGATGGGACGGCACCACCGTGCTGGTCGCCTCCGACGCCGAACACGCCGTCGACGACCTGCTCGACGCGATCGAAGCCGGCGAACTGCTCGGCGACGGCGGCGACGAGGCCGTCGCGGCACCGGAGGGAGCGCTGAGCGCCATGTTCCTGGCCGCCGACCGCCTGGCGAAGGACCCGATGGATGCCGGCGCCCGCACCGAACTGCTCGAACTCGGCCCACTCGTCGACGCCAAGACCCCGCCGTACGGGATGGCACACCGGCCGTGGGCCGGGGCCGTCCGAGGGGTCGACGTCCTCGTCGAGTTGATCGATCGCGACGCCACCACCGGATCACCGGGCGACACCGCCGAGTCCGACATCATCGGCGCCGCGCAGGAACTGCGCTCGCTGCTGCGGCCGTACGTCTGAGGCAACCGTGCTGCTCGCCGAGATCGAGATCTGGCACTCCCGGCCGGCACAGCCGACGCGCCGGCTCGCACTGGGCCATCTCGTCCTCCCGGTCGACCCGGCACCGGGATTCGGCGGGCTGCTGCTCGGCGCGATCGTCGCCGAGTACCTGTACGGAGTCGACGACGACCTCGTCACCGACGTCCACCGGCTGCTCGCCTCGATCGAGCGCGGCGACCGCATCGTGCAACCCCGGCTGCGACACCGCTTCCAGGTCGACCGCCACGGTCTGGCCAAGAGCCACCATCGGATGCTCGGCAACGGCGACGACATCTCGTTCGACTTCCGCTCGGTCGGCACCGACCTGTCGCAGGTGCTGGGCGCGATCTATGCCGTGGAACGGTTCGCCCCCGAGCATCGGCGTCGCATCGTGCCGGTGCTGCAGAAGGCAGCGAGATGGCGCGGACCGATCGGCCCCGCGATGATCTCCTACCTCGCAGGCTCCCAGACGCTCGCGCTCGAAGCGCTCGCCGACCCCCGGGCGTGGGCGCTGGGAGTGCTGGGCTTCGAGGTCGGCGACAAGTCCCCGTCGAAGCGAGACGTGATGGCGCGCTTTCGCGAGCGGATGCGCGACGTCCACCCCGACCACGGCGGCGACAGCGTCGACGCCGCCAAGGCGATGAGCGATCTCGCCGAGGCGCGTCGCGTGTTGAGCACCGCGCCGGAATGACGGCCGACGCGAGGCGAGGGGTGCGCTGATGGCGAAACCGACACTGCTGCTGTATCCCGGCGCCGGCTCGGATCGCAACCAGTCGAGCCTCGTGGCGATCGAGCGGACGCTGGGTTCCGCGGCGTCGGTCGAGCGGTTGGACTTCCCGTACCGCAAACAGGGCCGCACGGCTCCGGATCGGGCGCCGAAGCTGATGGAGTCGATCCGCGACGATCTGGCGTCCGTGCGTCGCCGCCGTGGTCCCGTCGTCATGGGCGGACGTTCGATGGGCGGACGGATCGCGTCGATGGTCGCGGCCGACGTCGACGACGGAGGAACGGTGGCCAGGCTGGCCGGGCTGGTGCTGATCTGCTATCCGCTCCACCCACCCGGCAAGCCCGAGCGGCTTCGCGTGGAGCACCTCGTCGACCTCCACGTGCCCTGCCTGTTCATCTCCGGCACCCGGGATCCGTTCGGTTCGCCCGCCGAGTTGACCGAGTGGACTGCGACCATTCCTGCTCCGGTCGAGCACCTGTGGATCGAGGGTGGACGCCACGATCTCAAGGGCGCCGACGACACGATTGCTTCAGCCGTCGTCGACTTCGTACAACGCGTCTGCTGAGCTCGCGCCCTCATGGGCTTCGATGATCGGGCCGGTCGAGTTCGTGGGCGTCGAGCTGGTGGGCGTCGAGCTGGTGGAGGTCGATCGGTGTGTCCTCGGGGTTGAGCTGCTCGAGTTCGAGGTGCGCGGTCTCCGGGTACGCGACGACCACGATCACGGTCACGGCGAGCTGACAGAGTCCGAGGGTTCCCATCACCTGCCCGTACGACCATCCGGCGTCGAGCAGCCACCCGGTGGCGAGCAACCCACCGATGCCGCCGACGAGCGCTGCAGCGGTGATCAGCCCGGCAGCCCGGCTGCGGTTCCCGGTCGGGAACAGCTCGGTGCGGTACACGGCGAGTGCCGGGTACGCGGCGCTCGACAAGATGCCGCCGATCAGCGAAAACATCCACAGTGGGGGGCCGCTGACGGCGAACGCGGCGACGATCGCAGCAGTACCGAGCGGCAGCGTGAACGCGATCAGCCGGCGACGACCGCTGGTGTCGGCGACCCGGCCGCCGAGGATGAGCCCGATGCTCGCCGGCGTGCCGACGGCGATCGAGAAGATCCCGATCATGCCGCCGGAGAAGTCGCGGATGTCGGCCAGGTAGCGGTTCTGGAAGAAGCTGGCCGGCGCAATGAAGATGTTGCCCACGAAGGCGACCGTTGCGATCAGAGCAAGGCGGCGGAGGTTGAATCGTGGGGCTCGGGAGGTGCGCTCGACGTGGGCGACGGTGAAGCGGCGGGTCTCGGGGAGACGACGGGTGAGGTCGAGCGCCACGATGCACCAGACCGCAGCGACGAGATACACGTATCGCCAGCCGCTCTCGCCGATGTCGGCGAAACGCAGCGACAGCACTGCAACGCCGGCTCCGAACCCGGCGGCCATCGCCAGGATGCTCACCGCGTAGGCGCGGCTGTTGCGCGGCATCTCCTCCGATGCCACGACGCCCACGAGGAATGCCAACGCGATTCCCATCGGCCGCGCCAGCGTCTGGGTGGCCACGAGGACCACGAAACTCGGAGCCAACGCTCCCAGCAGCGACAGCAGGGGACCGAGCCATGCCACCGCGACGATCACGCGCCGCCGGCCGATGCGATCGGCGATGATCGCGGCCGGAAGTGCGATCAGGATGCCGGCACGCACGACGGCGCCGGCAACGCCGATCCCGCTGTCGCTGATCCCGAAGTCGTCGGCAGCGAAGTTGACCGTCTGGGTGAACAGCGTGTTGACGAACGCCGCGCTCATCGAGGCAGCGGCCAGCAGTCCCACCACCAACAGCTGTGTCGGATCGAGGCGATCGGGCGGCGCCCACCAGCTCCGATGTGATCCCTTGCGTGCGAGGACCCGCTTGACCGGCGCCCGGAACAACCAGCCGAACCACGGGATCGTCATGGTGTAGCTGGTCATCTCGACGAGCTCGTGACGGTCGGTGTCGGTGGTCACCGTGCGCGCATAGCCCGTGAACGGGCCGTCGGCCTGGAGGAATCGCTCCGTTCGCTGCGGTGGCGGCGCCACGGTCGGCTCCGGCTCCTCGAGCACGAGGTCGTCCCGAGGAGCGAGCAGCCGTTCTCGCTGCTCCGGGGTATCGGGCCATCGACGGATCAGGATGTGCCCGCCTGACTCCACGAGCCGAGCATACTGGTGGGCCATGATCGAGAACCTCGAGCCGAACCTGGACGCGCCCGTCATCGCGGTCCGCGGCAACGGGCCGCTGTCGGGCACGGTCGTCGTGCCGGGCGCGAAGAATTCGGTGCTCAAACTGATGGCGGCGACGCTCCTCTGCGATGGCACGTTCGAGATCACCAACGTCCCGGCGATCGTCGACGTCGACATCATGAGTGACCTGCTCGTCGCGATCGGCGTGGAGATCGAACGGCCGGCGCCCGACCGTTTGTTGCTGACCGACACCGGCGACCTCACGCCGGTGGCTCCGTACGAGTTGGTCGAGCGGATCCGGGCGTCGATCAACGTGCTCGGCCCCCTCCTCACCCGGTGCGGACACGTTCGCCTGTCGATGCCGGGCGGCGACGACTTCGGCGCCCGACCGATCGACATGCACGTCGCCGGTCTCGAGGCGATGGGGGCGACCTTCAAGTTCAGTCACGGCTATCTCGAGGCATTTGCCGGTCGGCTCCACGGCGCCGACATCGCCTTCGAGTTCCCGAGTGTCGGCGCCACCGAGAACCTGTTGACCGCCGCCGTGCTCGCGGACGGGCGTACGACGATCGAGAACGCGGCCCGGGAACCGGAGATCGCCGATCTCTGCGAGTTCCTGATCGCCATGGGGGCCCGTGTCTCCGGCGTTGGAACGTCGACGTTGGTCATCGACGGTGTCGAACCCTCGGCGCTTCGGGCGGTGTCGCACCACACCGTGCCGGACCGCATCCAGGCCGCCACCTATCTTGCGGCTGTCGCGGTTGCCGGCGGGGAACTCGACGTGGTCGGCGCCCGAGCCGAGCACATGACGATGCTGCTCGACCGATTCTCTGACATGGGGCTCCAGGTGTCGTCGGTGTCCGACCGCGATGGCGATCGCCTCCGGGTCGTGGCGCCGGAGCGGCTGCGGTCGATCGACGTCGCGACGCTGCCGTATCCCGGCATCGCCACCGACTACAAGCCGCTGATCATCACGATGCTGGCGGTCGCCGACGGCGTCGGCATCGTCACCGAGAACCTGTATCCCGGTCGGTTCCGGTACGTCGAGGAACTCCAGCGGCTCGGCGCCGATGTGCGTACCAGCGGGCACCATGCGGTCGTGCGCGGCGTGCCGAGGCTGTCGGGCGCACCGGTGCGAGCCCATGACATCCGCGCGGGCGCGGCGATGGTCGTCGCCGGACTGGCCGCCGAGGGCGAGACCGAGATCACCGGCATCCACCACATCGACCGTGGCTACGACGACCTCGTCGGTCGCCTCGCTGCCGTCGGCGCCCACATCGAACGCCGCTGACGCCAGGCACAAACCACGTTTGTGTGAGGTGTCGGGTGACCCGCCCCACCCGAAGTGCAGCACAAACGTGGTGAGGAACTCGGCGGGGATGATCAGTCGTTGTCGGGTTGGGGTCCACCGGGGCCGTGGAGCGATGCGGCGTGATCGACGCGACGCTTGGCCAGCCACAGCAGGCCCATGATGACCACGATCGGGCCGCCGATCAGCAGGATCTCGTCCCAGCCGCCCTGGTGGGCCAGCAGCGCAGACGTCGTCGCCGACAGCGTGTTCACACCTGGGGATCGTACGGGCTGGGCTGATTGAATGGTTGTCGTCATGCGTGAACAGGTCGAAGCCACCATCGAGGTCATCCGTCCGGCGCTGCAGGCAGACGGCGGCGACATCGTGTTGCGTGACGTCGACGAGGTCACCGGTCTGGTGTCGGTCGAGTTGGTCGGGGCTTGCGTCGGCTGCCCGTCGTCGAATCAGACCCTCAAGGCCGGTGTCGAACGGATCATGCGGGATCGGGTCGACGGTGTGACTGCCGTGGTGAACGTCGCCGACGTGGCGGCATGAGGTCGACCCCGTGAGCCGCCGTCAACTTCCAGCGCCCGAACTCTTCCAGGCAGCCCTCGAGGGTGACCGCAGCGCACTCGCGCGCTTGCTGTCGCTGATCGAACGAGGCGACGATGACGCCCGCACGGTCGGGCGGCTCGTGTATCCACGCAGTGGCTCCGGCTACACCGTCGGTCTCACCGGGGCACCGGGCGCGGGCAAGAGCACCTTGACGAGTTCGATCATCGGGCACCTGCGCGCGCAGGACCTCGAGATCGCCGTGCTGGCGATCGATCCGTCGTCGCCGTTCACCGGTGGAGCGATCCTCGGCGACCGGGTGCGGATGCAGGACCATGCGACCGATCCGGGCGTGTTCATCCGGTCGATGGCCACCCGTGGCCATCTCGGCGGGCTGTCGCTGGCCACACCCGAGGCGGTCCGGCTGCTCGACGCGATCGGGCGGAAGTGGATCCTCGTCGAGACGGTCGGCGTCGGCCAGGTCGAGGTCGAGGTGGCCGGCAAGGCCGACACGACCGTGGTGGTCGTCAACCCGGGATGGGGCGACAGCGTGCAGGCGAACAAGGCCGGGCTGATGGAGATCGCCGACGTGTTCGTCATCAACAAGGCCGACCGCAAGGGCGTCGAGGAGACCAGCCGCGACCTGATGCAGATGCTCGACCTGTCGGATCTCCCGCACGACTCGTGGCGTCCGCCGATCGTTCCCACGATCGGCTCGACCGGCGAGGGCGTGCCCGAACTGTGGGAGGCCGTGCTGGCACACCGTGCCTATGCCGAGAAGTCGGGTGACCTCCGCGAGCGCCGCGAGTTCCGTCTCGGAGAGGAACTCCGTGAGATCGTCGCCCAGCGTCTGGGGCGTCGGGCGCGTCAGATCTGCTCGGGCGAGCGGTGGGACGAACTCACCGCCGAGGTGATCGAGCGCGTCACCGATCCGTGGACGGCCGCCGACGAGATGCTCGCCGCCGTCGACGCCTGAGTCGGCTCAGGCCTCGATCACAGCGCCAGCATCGCCACCGCGAGCGCAATGAAGATCAGGGGGCTCGCGTACGACGTCTGCTGGCGCAGATGGAGGAGTTTGGCTTTCACACCTGTGCATCGGCCCGCACCCGCCGAGCTGGAGTTCGAACTTCGTCAAGCCCCAGCGCCGGCCCCACCCCAGCTGCGATGAGCGAAGTGTCGCCATCGGGGCGGTTGGCTCATCGCTGGGTCGGTGACGCCGGCTGCGATGAGCGAAGTGTCGCTATCGGGGCGGTTGGCTCATCGCTGGGGTGATTCGGCCCCGTTGCGCGGATGCTCGTCAGCGGCCGGTGAAGGTCGCCTTGCCAGGGCCGTGTTCGAGGAAGCTGGCCACTCCCGTGCGGGCGTCGCCGGTGCGGAACACCTCGACGAAGCCGGCGCGTTCGAGTTCGAGACCTCCAGCCAGCGATCGGTCGAGTCCCTCGTCGATCACGCGTTTGCAGATGGCGTGCGCCGACAACGGCCCGGCGGCGACCTGGCCGGCGAGCGCGAGCGAGCGTTCCATCAGCGCGTCGGGAGACACGACCTCGTCGGCGAGACCGATGCGAAGTGCTTCGTCCGCACGGACCTGACGGCCGGTCAGGCACAGCTCCTTTGCCCGGCTCGCACCGACGAGGCGGGGCAGGCGCTGCGTGCCACCGCCACCCGGGATGATCCCGAGCAGGATCTCCGGTTGTCCGAACACCGCCTTGTCCGATGCGATGCGGTAGTCGCAGGCGAGCGCGAGTTCGCATCCGCCGCCCAGCGCGTAGCCGCTGACCGCCGCGATCACGAAGCGCGGGATCGCGGCGACGGCGTCGAGGGCATCGTGGAATGCCGCACCGATCGTGGCCGCCTCGTCGGGGCCGCCGAACTGCGAGATGTCGGCGCCTGCAGCGAACAGCCGATCACCGCCGGTGATCACGACGGCGCCCGGCGGATCCTCGGTCAGTTCCTGCGCCGCTGCCCTGATCTCGCCGAGGAGCTCCGTCGACAGGGCGTTGACCTTGCCGTTGGCGAGTGTGACGAGCGCGACCCCGTCGGCGTGTCGTTCGAGCGTGAGCAGTTCGGCCATGCGAGGAGTCTTGCCGATCGGGTTCGGCCCGTCCCACCCGCTCAGACCAGCAGGTCGATCGGCTCCTCGTGGAGCGGTCGCCTGAGCGACCACGCCGAGCGCGACAACCACGCGCCGGCCGCGACGAACACCAGCATGACCGCGGCGCACACGAGGTACGCGGTCGTGCGGCCGAAGTTGTCGTAGAGCACGGCGGTCACCACCGCCATGATCCCCGCCGACAGTGCCTGCGCCGCACCCAGGACGCCCTGCGCGCCGGCCTGGCGCTGCTCGGGGACGACCATGCCGACGGCGACGCCGCTGCTCGACACGGTGATGCCGTCGGCGATCGCGTGGATCATGGCGACCGCGAAGATCCAGGTACCGGTCGGCAGGATGCCGTAGAGCGACATGAACAGTGCGCCCAGCGACAACCCGATCGTGGCGATGCGGAACGGTCCGTGGACCTGGGCCAGTCGGCCGCCCGGCGGTCCGAGCACGATCAGCGGCAGCGCGAACAACGTGATGCCGAGGTTGGCGATCCACTCGTTGGTGCCGAGATCCTTGTGGACGACGGCCCACAGCGCATCGAAGGAACCGATCATGACGAACAGCGCGGCGCCGAAGACGACCGCTCCGGCGAACGGGCGGATCGCGAGCAGGTCGACCGCCAGTCGTCGCTTCGGTGGAACGGCGCTCTCTACGACCTGCACGCGCGCGACGAACGGGAGCAGGATCGCGGTGGCAGCGGCGACGACGACGAACGGCGCCGGGATGCCGAACGGCCCCACCAGCAACGCGGACACCGCCGGGCCGAGAGCGAAGCCGAACACGTCGGCGGCGAGGAGCCGGCCCAGGTTCTGGCCGAGGTGGTTCGGGTCGGCGAGGATGACGATGCGACGGGCGGCGGGAACGGCCGCCCCGATTCCGATTCCGGAGATGAACCGCCCGATCAGGATCGGGGTCAGCGTGGTGCTGAAGCCCATCAACAGCAGCCCGACGACGTTGATTCCCACACCGAACAGCACGACGCGTCGGGCATGCCCTCGGTCGGCCAAGGGAGCGATCAGGACCTGTGACAGGAAGGCGGCGACGAAGCCGATGCCGATCACGATGCCGATCGCGGTTTCGCTGATGCCGTACTCGTCGCGGTAGTCGTCGACGATCGTGAACAACACGCCGTAGCCGGCAGCCAGGCTCGCCATCAGCCCGCCGAACGCGACGAAGAGCAGCGTCGGCGACGGTGGGTCGCGTCGTGTGGCCGGCGCCACGTCGGGCGGTGACGTCGTCATCGCTTGGGAGACTACCGACCGATTTCTCGCCGTCCGGGCTCGGATTTCGAGGCGACATCGAACCCGCTGCGATGAGCGAAGAGCCGCTATTTGGGCGGTTGGCTCATCGCTGGTGATGTCGAGCCCGCTGCGATGAGCGAAGGGCCGCTATTGGGGCGGTTGGCTCATCGCAGGCGAGGACGTTGGGTCCCGAGGTGCGGGTCAGCCGACGGTGACGAGGCCGGTGTCGAACGGGCCGTGCAGCGAGGGGTGGGTGGGCATGGCCCGGGCGGCGACGCCCCACCGGCCGGCGCGGTCCGGAGTGAACGACGTGCGGAACTGACCGTCGTCGTCGGCGGTCATCGGGACGACCCGCAGGTGCGCCTCGTCGAACGACCCGTCGGCCAGCAACTGCCCGTGCAGCAACTGCACGACGATCCCGGACCGGTCGAGCGAACCTGCCTCGAGCTCGACCACCATGTCGCAACGCCGGCCAGCGGCGCCGCCGCCGAGGTCGGAGCTCTCGTCGAGCAGGCGCACGTTGACACCGGGCCACGCGGCCTGGACGTGCTGCTTCCAGGCGGCGAGGTCCTTGGCGGGCCGACCCGAGTCGGCGGTCATCGCGGTGCTGCCGATCGCTGCGGGCTCGTAGTACTGCGTGACGTAGTCGCGCACCATGCGCCCGGCGATCACCTTCCAGCCGAGCGTCGACCAGTTGGCCTTGATCCGCTCGATCCAGCCGTGCGGCAGTCCGTCGTCGTGGCGGGCGTAGAACAGCGGCACGATGTCGTTCTCGATGGCCTCGAAGGCGGCGTCGGCCTCTCGCCGATCGCGGCGGTCGAGGTCCGGCTCGTCGTCGAACGAGGCGATGTCGAACCCGTTGACGCCGTCGGACATCTCGTCCCACCAGCCGTCGCGGATCGAGCAGTTCAGGCCACCGTTCAGAGCGGCCTTCATCCCCGAGGTGCCGCACGCCTCCATCGGACGCCGCGGCGTGTTCAACCAGACGTCGCAACCGTGGTACATCGTGCGGGCGATGCCGATGTCGTAGTCGGGGACGAACACGAACCGGTGGCCGACCGCAGCGTCACGGGTCAGCCGGTCGATCTCGCGGATCAGGGCCTTGCCGGGCTCGTCGGCCGGATGGGCCTTGCCGGCGAACACGAACTGCACGGGCCGGTCGGCGTCGAGCAGCATCGCCTTCAGGCGATCGAGCTGGCTCAGCAGCAGTGTCGACCGCTTGTAGGTCGCGAAGCGCCGTGCGAAGCCGATCGTGAGGACATCGGGATCGAGCAGCGAGTCGCCGAGGCGGTGGCGCACCATGTCGATCAGCTCGCGGCGGCCCTCGTTGCGAACGTTCCAGATCTCGCGATGGTCGAGGTGCTGGACACGCTCCCAGTCGCCCTCGTCGGCCAGGTGCCATTCGTCGCCGATCATCTGCGACAGCAGTTCGTCGACGCGGTCGCTCACCCACGAGCGGGCGTGAACGCCGTTGGTGACGTGCCCGATCGGGACCTCGCGGGTGGGCAGGCCCGACCAGAGATCGCCGAACATGTCGCGCGACACCTCGCCGTGCAGGCGGGCCACGCCGTTGGCCTGCGCCGCCAGGTGCAGGCCCATGATCGCCATGTTGAACTTCGCGTGCTCGGTCTCGCTCTGCCCGACGGCGATCAGCCGATCGATCGTCACACCGCATTGGGCAGCGAACGTCGTGAAGTACTTCTCGAACAGCTCGCGCGGGAACCGATCGATACCGGCGGGAACAGGTGTGTGCGTGGTGAAGAGGCTGCCGGCGCGCACGGCTTCGACCGCCTCGTCGAAGCTCAGCCCCCGGTCGACCCATTCACGAATCCGTTCCAGACCGAGGAAGCCGGCGTGACCCTCGTTGGTGTGGAACACCTGCGGGTGGATGTCGAGGGCGCGCAGCGCCCGAACGCCACCGATGCCGAGAATGATCTCCTGGCGCAGCCGGTGTTCCTCGTCGCCGCCGTAGAGGCGGTCGGTGATGGCGATCGCCTCGGGAGGGTTCGAGGCGACGTTCGTGTCGAGCAGGTAGAGCCGGATCCGTCCGACGTCGGCACGCCACACACGGGCGGTGACCGCAACGTCGGCGACGTCGACGACCACGTCGACACCGGTCGGGTGCAGCCCGAGTGCGTCAGGATCGATGCGTTCGTTGCGCTCGCGCTGCCATCCGTCGCTGTCGAGCAGCTGATGGAAGTACCCCTCGGTGTACAGCAGGCCGACGCCGACGAGGGGGATGCCGAGGTCGGACGACGCCTTGAGATGGTCGCCGGCGAGCACGCCGAGGCCGCCCGAGTACTGCGGCAGCGCCTCGGTGATGCCGAATTCAGGCGAGAAGTAGGCGACCGACTCGAGCGCCGTGTCGCCGTCGGCGGCGCGGCGGGAGAACCAGCTCGACCCGTCGAGCGCGTCGTCGAGACGTTGCCGAGCGCTTCCGAGCTGCTCGACGAACTGCTCGTCGGCCGCCAGCAAGTCCCAGCAGGCCGGCGAGGTCCGCCGGACGAGATCGACGGGGTGCTGTCCCGTTTCGCGCCACGATCGGCCATCAGGGGATCCGTCGAGACGATCGAAGAGGCGGGCGAGCTGTCGGTCCCACGCCCAGTGGAGGTTGGCAGCCAGCGATTCGATCGCCCGAAGCGATTCGGGGACGTTGCTGACGACGGTGAACTGACGAACGGGGCGCATCGCCCGGTGACGATACCGACTCCAGGGGGGCCTCTGGGCCGGGAGGCGCGACGTTCATCGCCCCGTCACGGACGGTGACGGACCGGCCTGGCGGTCGACTCAGGCGGTCGACTCAGGTGGTCAGATGACGGCCGGCGGCGACCACGTCACCGTAGAGGTCCGAGGTGGCCCGGGCGATCGCCGACCAGGCGTACTTGTGCTCGACGAGGTTGCGGGCGTTGGCGACGAGGATCGTGGCGAGGTCGTGGTTGGTGAGGACCTGCTCGATCGCGTCCGCGAGATCGTCGGGGTTTCCGGGCTCGAAGGTGACACCGGCGTTCGTGCCGCTGACCAACTCCGCGAGTCCACCCGTCCTCGCCACGATCAGCGGGGCGCCGGCGGCCAGCGCCTCGAGCGCGACGATCCCGAACGGCTCGTAGAGCGAGGGGATCACGACGCAACCGGCCCGATGGACGAGTTGTCGCAGATCGGAGTCGTTGAGGAAGCCCGGCAACTCGACGATGTCGCTCACGCCCTCCACGTCGACCTGGGTCTGCAGTTCGGGCAGGTAGCTGCCGCGTCCTGCGATCACGCTGGAGACCTCCGGCACCCGCCCGCGCAACTGGTGCATCGCCCGGGCGAGGACCTGGAACCCCTTCTCGTACTGCACCCGCCCCCACGACACGACGAGGGGCGGCCGTGGCCCGGTCGGGACGCTGGGTGTGTGCGCGGGGCGCCAGAGCTCGGGGTCGATGCCGTTCGGGATGTGCACCACGTGGTCCTCGGCGAGTTCGAACCCGGTGATCAGCTGCTCGACGATGAACCGGGTCGGCGAGATCATCCGATCGGCCTGGAAGGCGAGCCACCACTCGATCGAGTTGATGTCGGTCGGGTGCCCGAGCGGCAGCTGTCCACCGTGACGCACCCGCTCGGTGCCGTGCATCGTGAGGACGAACGGCACGTTGTAGCGGTGCGCGAGCGAGTCGGCTGCCCAGCCGAGCTGCCAGTCGTGCCCGTGCACGATGTCGGGCCGCCAGCCGTCCAGATCGCCGACGAAGCGGCTGCCGAGCTTGGTGACGGCGTGGTTCGCGGACGCGATCCTGGTGACCTCCTCCGCTGGTGGCAGCCACGGGAGGTCGACGAGCGCGCGCAGCACCCGGACGAGGTCGGGGGGCCGGGCGTCGAGTTCGGCCGGGCGGTCGGCCACGGTGAGGATCACCACGTCGTGGCCGGCACGGGCGAGGGCGGTGCCGAGCCCGGCGACGTGTGCGGCGATGCCACCCGTGGAACGCGGCGGGAATTCCCACGACAGCATCAGCACGCGCACGGACGCGCACCTTAGACGCCAGACATCCGGCTGGGGTGTTGGCGCGTCATCGCCGGTGGCTGTCGTACCCTGTGCGCCGATGGTCAACGTTGCCCGCCCGATCGGTGAGCTCGATCTGCACCTGTTCGGTGAGGGCACGCATCGACGTCTGTGGGAGCTGCTCGGCCCGCAGCCGCTCCATGTCGACGCCGAGGGAACGGTGTCGGGCGTTCGATTCGCGGTGTGGGCGCCGCATGCGAGTGCGGTGGCCGTGGTCGGCGACTGGAGCGACTGGGCTCCGATGGCGCTGCGCCCGATCGAGACCGATGTCCCGACCGGGATCTGGTCGGCGACGGTGCCGGGCGCACGCAGCGGGCACCGGTACAAGTTCGAGATCACTGCCGCCGACGGCGAGGTGCACCGCAAGGCCGACCCGATGGCCCGGCGTACCGAGCTGCCTCCGAGCGACGCCAGCGTCGTTCCCGGTGCCGCAGATCACGACTGGGGCGACGACGAGTGGATGGCGGTGCGGGGTGCGGTGGTCGCCGCGACCGCTCCGATGCGCGTGTACGAAGTCCACCTCGGTTCGTGGCGCGACGGCGTCGACACCTGGGAGCAACTCGCGATCGAACTCGCCGATCACGTTCGCTCCCTCGGCTTCACCCACGTGGAACTGATGCCGATCGCCGAGCACCCGTTCAGTGGATCGTGGGGGTACCAGGTGTCCGGCTACTTCTCACCGACCGCGCGCTTCGGGGAGCCCGACGGCTTCCGACGATTCGTCGACGTGCTCCACCGCACCGGAGTCGGCGTGATCGTCGACTGGGTGCCGGCGCACTTCCCGCGCGACGAATGGAGCCTCGGCCGGTTCGACGGCACCGCGCTGTACGAACACCCCGACCCGCAGCGCGGCGAGCATCCCGACTGGGGCACCTACGTGTTCGACTACGGGCGCAACGAGGTACGCAACTTCCTCGTCGCGAACGCCCTGTACTGGCTCGACGAGTTCCACGTCGACGCGTTGCGCGTCGACGCGGTCGCGTCGATGCTCTACCTCGACTATTCGCGTGGGCCCGGCGAGTGGGCCCCGAACGTCGCCGGCGGCCGTGAGCACCACGAGGCGATCCGGTTCCTCCGCGAGCTGACCACGGTGGTCGGCGAGGAGTTCCCCGATGCGCTCGTGATCGCCGAGGAGTCGACCGCGTGGCCCGGAGTGACCCGCCGCGTGGACCAGGGAGGGCTGGGGTTCAGCCACAAGTGGAACCTGGGCTGGATGCACGACACGCTCGAGTACCTGTCGGTCGAACCGGGCGACCGCCGTGATCACCATCACCGGGTGAGCTTCCCGTTGCAGTACGCCCACGACGAACGGTTCGTGCTGCCCCTCGGCCACGACGAAGTCGTGCACGGCAAGGGCAGCCTGCTGTCGAAGATGGGTGGCGACGAACGCCAGCGCTTCGCCGCGCTGCGGATGCTCCTCGCCTGGCAGTGGGCGCTCCCGGGCGCGCCGCTGGTGTTCATGGGGTCGGAACTCGCTCCGTGGGAGGAGTGGACCGAGCAGGCCGCACTGCCGTGGCAACTGCTGGATCAGCCGGCACATCGCGGGGTGCACGACCTGATCATCCGCCTCAATGACGTTGCCGACCGGTGGCCGGCACTGTGGCGCCGCGACCTCGACCCCGATGGCTTCCAGTGGCTCGATGCCGACGACGCCGACCACTCGATGTTCGCGTTCGTGCGGTGGGATCTCGACGGTGTGGCCGCGGTCGTGTGCCTCGCGAACTTCTCCGAGGCAACCCGCCGGGACTATCGGGTGGGCTTGCCGTGGGCCGGCCGATGGGACGTCGTTCTCGATACCGATGCCCTCGCCTGGAACGGCGGCGGCCATCGTCGCGACGCCGTCGTGGTCGGAACGGACGAACCGTGGCAGGGCTGCAGTTCGTCGACGCGCATCGACGTCGGCTCGATGTCGATGGTGTGGCTCGCGGCCCCCTCGCCGGGCTGACGGACCCTCGAGGAACGACGACCCGGGAGCGGGTCCCGCTCGACGCGGCGGCAACCGTTCCGACCCGCCGCGGCAGTCAGGGAGCGACGCTGGTCGTCGTGGTCGGCGCGACGGTGGTCGTCGACGCCGGCGGCGCGGTGGTCGCCACGGTGGTGGGCGCTGTGGTCGTCGGAGGCGTCGTCGTCGACGGTGGGATGGTCGTGGTGGTGGTGGTCGTCGTCGTCGACGTGGTGGTGGTCGTGGCGTCGGGATCGGGCCGATTGAACGACGGCAGCGACTCGCGCTCGGTGTACTGCTCGGGCTCCTTGCCGTCGTGACCCCACACGTAGACGGCGTTGCCGCGTTCGACGAGTTCGGGGAACACGTCGGCGAGCGCGTTGGAGATGCGGATGCAGCCGTGGGAAGCCGGACGGGTCGGCACGTTCTGTGCGCCGTGGATGGCGATGCCGTAGTTGAAGTACCACGGGTTCTTCATCCCACCGAGCGGGCTCACCCGATTGCCGTCGACCGAGCGGTTGAACCTGAAGACGCCACCGGGTGACTTCGACTCTGCGCAGACCTCCTTGGTGACCAGCTCCGGGTACGGGTTGCCGTACTCGTCGGTGTCGTACGTGGCGGTCTCGCAGAATGTCGCCGGCTGGCCGTCGGCGTCGAGTTCGCCGGAGGAGATGTGAGCGATGAAGATCGGCTCGTCGTCGCGGAACACCACCATCACCTGCAGCGGCAGATAGACC
>DATKXG010000069.1:0-2463 GCA_035529175.1 Ilumatobacteraceae bacterium | reverse complement strand
CGCACGACGTTGTCGCTCGCACCCATCAGCTCGATGCCGGCCCCGCTCAGGTAGGCGTGCAGGTTGCCGGCGGTGAGATGGAGCGCCTCGCCGGGCTGCAGCGTGACCCGGTTGAGCAACAGCGTGACCACGACGCTCGGGTCGTCTGGGTACTCGGCAGCGAGCCGGGTGACCAGCTCGGCCTCGGGCCGCTGGCTGCGGGCGCAGGCGACCACGGTGGGTCTCGGGTCGATCCGGCCCCGGTACAGCCCCTCGATCACCGCACCGATGCCGTCGGAGCGCAGCGCTGCGGCGAGCGGCTCGGCGCCGAGGGCCCCGAGCAGGGTGAGCGTCGCTCCGACCGGGCGGATCCCGCACAGCGCGTCGAAGCGCGTGAGGGCACACAGCAGCTCGGGCTTGGCACGGTCGTCGGGGTAGACGCCGCGGGCATGGCCGTCGAGGGCCTGCTCGGTGGTCGGATGCACCTGGAGCGACAGTGGACGGGTGGCCGCGAGCACCTTGAGCAGGTAGCGGAGTTCGCCGGTCGTGTCGACGAGCGGTCCGCCACCGTCGATCGTGGCCGGACCGTTCGGGTGCGTGCCCAACCACAACTCGGCCCACGGTCGGCCATCGGCGGTGGTGTGCAGCAACTCCGGGATGAACGTCAGGTCACCCCACGCATAGTGCTGGACGACTCCGGTGATCGGGATCGGCGAATCGGCCATCGAAGGTCTCAGAGCCCGAGTTCGGCGGCCCGGGCCAGCACACCGTCACGCTCTGCGCCGATCGTGGTGGAGTCGCCGTGGCCGGTGTGGACGATGGTGTGGTCGGGCAGTGCGAGCAGGGTGTCGCGGATCGACCGCAGGATCGTCGGCTCGTCGCTGAAGCTCCGTCCGGTGGCGCCGGGTCCGCCGCAGAACAGCGTGTCGCCGCTGAACACGACATCGGCGTCGGCGTCGTGGAAGCAACAGCAGCCGGGGGAGTGGCCGGGCGTGTGCAGCACGACCAGCGCGTGCCCGTCGGCCAGCAGGGTTTCGCCTGGCGCCAAGGCACGATCGGGCGACTCGCCGGGCCACACCACGTCCCACAGCATCCGGTCGGCATCGTGGAGCAGGATCGGAGCGTCGACGGCGTCGCGCAGCGGGACCGCAGCGTTGATGTGGTCGTTGTGGCCATGGGTCAGCACGATGCCGGCCACATGACGCCCATTGATCGCGTCGACGATTGGTCGGTGGTCGTGGGCGGCGTCGAACACGAGTACCTCACGGTCGTCGCCGACGATCCAGATGTTGTTGGTGACCTCCCACTCGCCGCCGTCGAGCGCGAAGATCCCGGCGGTCGTGACGAGCTCGATCCCCACCTAGAACACCACCACGCTGCGGAGGACCTCGCCACGCTCCATCTTGTGGAACGCTTCCTCCACTCCGTCGAGGCCGATCGTCTCCGACACGAACCCGTCGAGGTCGAGACGGCCCTGCAGGTAGAGGTCGATCAGCATCGGGAAGTCGCGTGAGGGGAGGCAGTCGCCGTACCACGACGACTTGAGCGACCCGCCACGCCCGAACACGTCGATGAACGGCAGCTCCAGGGTCATCTCGGGGTTCGGCACCCCGACGAGCACCACGGTGCCGGCGAGGTCGCGGGCTTCGAACGCCTGCTTGTACACCTCGGGGTGGCCGATCGCCTCGATGCACACGTCGGCGCCGAAGCCGCCGGTGACCGAACGGATGAACTCGACCGGATCGGTCTCCTTCGAGTTGCAGACGTGGGTGGCGCCGAACCCCTTGGCCCACTCGAGCTTGCGGTCGTCGATGTCGACGCCGATGATCGTCGACGCACCGGCGAGCCGTGCCCCGGCAATCGCTGCGTCGCCGACGCCACCACAGCCGAACACGGCGACCGACTGGCCGCGCGTCACGCCCGCCGTGTTGAGCGCGGCGCCGATCCCCGCCATCACGCCGCAACCGAGCAGGCCGGCGGCGGCGGGCGACGCGGCGGGGTCGACCTTGGTGCACTGGCCCGCTGCGACGAGCGTCTTGTCGCAGAACGCCCCGATGCCGAGCGCGGGCGACAGCTCGGTGCCGTCGGTCAGGGTCATCTTCTGGGCGGCGTTGTGCGTATCGAAGCAGTACTGCGGCTGGCCGCGGCGGCAGGCCCGGCAGTCGCCACACACAGCGCGCCAGTTGAGGATCACGTAGTCGCCGGGAGCGACGTCGGTGACGCCCTCTCCGACCGATTCGACGACGCCGGCGGCCTCGTGGCCGAGCAGGAACGGGAAGTCGTCGTTGATGCCGCCCTCCCGGTAGTGGAGATCGGTGTGGCAGACCCCACACGCCTGGATCGCGACGACCGCCTCGCCCGGACCGGGATCCGGGATCACGATGGTCTCCATCGTCACGGGGGCGCCCTTCGAGCGGGCGATGATGCCTCGAACCTGCTGACTCATGTCTGCGAACGTAGCGGCTCGCCGACGTACACGATGCG
>DATKXG010000068.1:0-4559 GCA_035529175.1 Ilumatobacteraceae bacterium | reverse complement strand
ACTCCAGCGTCGCGTCCACGGTGGAACCGGCCGGGACCACGAGCTTGGCCCACGACTTCAACTCCTTGGGCGGTCGGACCGCCGCCGGCGCCACCGGAGCGACGTAGCCCTGGACGACGACGGTTGCGTCGCGGTCGCCGCTGGCGGTGACCGGCACAACCACGCTGACCGTGTCGCCGACCCCGATCGTCGTGGCCGACGTAGCTGGCTCACCCCACTCGGCGGTGCCGTAGCTGAGGCCGTGGCCGAAGGCGAACCGAGGCGCGAGTTCGCGAGCGTGGTACCCGCGGTACCCCATGAACAGACCCTCGCCGTAGCGCTGGGTGCCGGCTCCCGTGCTGTCGTGGTCGGGGCGATGGTGCAGGTAGGCCGGGTGGTCGGCGAGGCGTTTGGGGATGGTCGTGGGCAGTCGGCCGCCCGGGTCGGCGACACCGAGGAGTACATCGACGAGGGCCTCTGCCTGTTCCTGGCCGGCGAAGAACGACGTGAGGATGGCCGGCGCCGAACCCGGATCGTCAGGATCGGCCCAGTCCATGGTCACGGGTGATCCGGCGTTCACGATCACCGCCGTGTTCGGGTTCGCGGCGACGACCCGGCGGACGAGTTCGTCCTGGCGGCCGGGCAGGTCCATCGTCGTGCGGTCGTGGCCCTCGGTCTCCCACTCGTCGTTCGTTCCGACCACGACGATGGCGATGTCGGCGGCAGCCGCAGCTTCGACCGCACGGGCCATCAGGTCGATCGGTTCGGGCGGGCGCACGCCGACGCGGATGGCCGCGAACCCGAATCCGGCTTCGGATGACCACTTGACCGCGAGCGGAATCGGGACACCCGTTCGGCAGTCGATCGTGGCGGTGGCCTCGATGCTGCCGTCGCCGAAGAACTCCTCGCTGCGTGGAAGTTCCATGTCGGGGTCGTGGATCAGCGTGGTCGGGCCGGAGCCGGTGTCGACGGCGAGCGTGACGGGGCCGGTCGACACGACCCCGATCGTGTGCGGGCCGTCGTGCTCTGGAACGAACGAGCCGGTGATGCGCGTCGAGAAGCTGTGGGCGTCGACGTTCGGCGGAGTCGAGCCGAAGAACCGGACGAACGAGGTGCTCGACGTCTGCTCGGCGACGACGTCACCGTCCCAATCAGCGCCGTTCACGTACTCCACCAGGAGGCCGGGCTCGCCGTCGGAACGGAGGAGCTGACCCTTGCGGAGGACCGGGGTCAACCGGTCGATCCGAACCGCGGGTTCGTAGGTGACCGTCGCACCGATGGTGCTGTCCGGGCCGACCCGGTCGGTGAGCGCGGCGAGCAGCGTACGGTGACCGAACGGTTTGAGACTGGCGGAGCCGCCGCCCATCGAGCGGTCGATCGCAGCGTTGGGGCCGATGACGGCGACCGAGGAGATCGTGGTCGGATCGAACGGCAGCACCGGTGCATCGTCGACGGCCAGATCGTTGCGCAGCAGCACGGTGCCGGCGATCGCGGCGCGTCGCGTCAGTGCGCGCTCGTCGGGGTCGTCGACGGACAGTTCGGGTTCGTCCGCCGATCGCTCGTCGGCGTGGACGCGGTTGGCGAGCACGAGGAGATCGCGCACGAGCCGATCGACCTGGGACTCGTCGACGTCGCCGCGTTCGACGGCGGCGACGAGCTTCGAGCCGTAGACGCGGACCGGCCCGGGCATCTCGAGGCTGAGCCCGGCATTGGCGGCGCCGACCGCGTCGTGCACGCCGTACCAGTCGGACACCACGAAGCCGTCGAAGCCCCATTCGTCGCGCAGGATCTCGGTGAGCAGGCGGCGGTTGTGGGCGCAGAACTCACCGTCGAGGCGGTTGTAGGCGCTCATGATCCCCCATGCGTTCGCCTCGTCGACCGTGCGTTCGAACGGTCGCAGGTAGAG
Organism: Ilumatobacteraceae bacterium; assembly: GCA_035529175.1. GTDB lineage: Bacteria > Actinomycetota > Acidimicrobiia > Acidimicrobiales > Ilumatobacteraceae > Sva-07. Next base: position 2,674 of record DATKXG010000068.1, on the reverse strand, counting down.
CTCGCGCAGCGTGCGCTCGTCGACGACGACGTCGACCGACTTGCGCTCGACCTCGGTGTCGTTGGCGGCGAAGTGCTTCACGGTGACAGCGACGTCGTGGGACTGCACGCCGCGTACGTAGGCGACGGCGAGCGATCCGGTGAGTTCGGGATCCTCGCTGTAGCACTCGAACGTGCGGCCGCCGACCGGTGTGCGGTGGAGGTTGACCGTCGGCCCGAGCACGATGTGGGCGCCCTTGCGGCGTGCCTCGGTGCCGATGAGCGAGCCGATCTCGCCGACGAGGTCGGGGTCCCACGTCGCACCGAGCGTGATCCCGGACGGGACGACGACCCCCGGTGTGCTCGATCCGCCGTGGCCCTCGCCGCGCACCCCGTTGGGTCCGTCGGACATCTTGAGCTGTGGGACGCCGGCCTCGGCGAACGCGTGCGTCCGCCACCCGGAGCGTCCCGCCACGAGCGTGCACTTGTCGTCCAGGGAGAGCGCCTGCAGCGCCGCATCGATGTCGATCACGCCGCCGATCCTGGCACGCCCACCCCGTTTGCGTTGCGGAACTGGTGACCCGTCCCACCGAGAACGCGACACAAACGTGGTGGGGTTGGGGTCACACGGCGGCGCCGGCGCGTTCGCCCTCGATGACGGCGGCGTGGGCGCGGCGGGGGGCGACGCAGTCGCCGACCCGCTCGACGCTGACGCCGGCGGCCTTGAGGTCGCGGTAGAGCCACTCGACCGGGTTGGCATGCACGGCCAGCACGACCCAGTCGGGTGTGCGGGTCACGCTGGTGCCCGTCGGGTGGTGCAGGAGGGTGAGCGTGCGACCCTCCATCCCCATCGGCACGAGATCGGTGGTCTGCACGATCCCCTTCTCGCCGGCGCGGATCCACCAATTCTCCATGTCGAGCGTGATGCCGAGATCTTGTCCGACGACCATGCCCTGCGTGATCACCTCGACGTTGCAGCCGTGATCGGCGAGCACCTCGGCGGTGGACGTCGCATGGTGGAAACCGATCTCGTCGATCACGACGACGTCGCCGAAGACCTGGACCGATCCGTCGAGCACCTGGCGGACGTCGACGACGTTCTCGACGCCGTCCGGGACCCAGTACGGACGTGCAGCCTCGGCGCCGGTGGCGACGATCACGTGGTCGGGTCGCTGCTCCTCGACCAATCCCGGCCACACGCCGACGCCGTACCGGAACTCGACGCCGAGGCGCCGGCATTCGGTGAGCTGGTTGCGGATCATGTCGCCGAACTCGGCCCGGTTGGGCACCGATGCCGCGAGGCGGACCTGGCCGCCGGCCACCTCTTCTTTCTCGTACACCGTCACCTGATGGCCGTTGCGGCGCGCAGCGATCGCCGCCTGCAGCCCGGCCGGACCGGCGCCGACGACCATCACCGACTTCGGCTTCGATGTCATCCGGACCGTGCCGACGCCCTCGGACTCCCGTCCGGTGCGCGGGTTCTCGATGCACCCGAGCCACCGGTTCAGACCCATGCGGCCGACGCACTCCTGGTTGCACGACAGGCACAGTCGGGTCTCGTCGGTCGAGCCTGCCCGTGCCTTCGCAACGAAGTCGGCGTCGGCGATCTGCCCGCGTACGACGCCGACCAGGTCGCAGTGACCTTCGGACAGCGCCCGCTCGGCCTGGAGCGGATCCTTGAACCGGCCCACGCCGACCACGGGCAGATCGACTGCCTTGCGGATCGCGGAGGGGATGAACATCGCGTAGCCGGGCGGGATGTGCATCGACGCTTCGATCATGAACAGGCTCGCCGTGGCGACGCCGATCGAGGTGTTGATGTAGTCGACCTGCCCAGTGGCCTCGACGATCTCGGCGATGCGCACCGCGTCGTCGATCGTCGTGCCGTGCTCGATCAGTTCGTCGCCACAGATCCGCACGCCGAGCGCCATGCCGCGACCGATCTCCTTGCGCACCGCGGCCACGATCTCGACGAGCAGCCGAGCGCGGTTCTCGAGCGATCCGCCGTAGTCGTCGGTGCGGTGGTTGGTGGCGGGGGAGAGGAAGCCGCGCACGATCGAGCTGTGCGAGCACTGCAGTTCGATGCCGTCGAAGCCACCCTCGGCGCAGTGCTCGGCGACCAGGGCGTAGCCGGCGACGATCTCGTCGATCTCGGCGTGCGTGACCGCCTTGGGGACCTCACGGAACAGGGGATCGGCGACCGGCGACGGGCCCCAGACCGGCAGGCGCGAGTACATCGAGGAGGCCTGGCCGCCGTTGTGGTTGATCTGGGCGAAGACCGGGACCCGATGTCGATGGACGGCGTCGGTGATCTTGCGGTAGCCGGGGATGACGTCGCGGTGGAAGCCGTGGATCAGCTTCTCGTACGGCCAATCGGTCGGGTGCGTCGAGTGCTCCTCGGTGATGATCAGGCCCGTGCCACCGGCGGCGCGGGCGCCGTAGTAGGCGGCGTGCTGGTCGGTCGGCAGCCCGTTTCGTGCGTAGTTCGTGAGGTGTGCGGAGAACACGATGCGGTTGCGCACCTCGACGGGGCCGAGCTGTTGCGGGGTCCAGAGGTAGCGGTACGCCATGGCGCCGCCAACCGTACCCCGGGATCGGTTGGGCAGGTCAGCCCGGCGGGCCCGCGACGACGCGATCTCGGTGCTGTTCGAACGGGACGTTCGGGTCGTCGAGCGACTCGATCCACCAGGTCATCC
>DATKXG010000067.1:0-4367 GCA_035529175.1 Ilumatobacteraceae bacterium | reverse complement strand
CCGGATGGTGACCGGCAGGCCGTCCATGGCATCGAGGATCTCCATGAAGTCGGCTTCCTGGACGGCGCGCAGCTTCTCGAGTGCGGCCTCCTCCTGCTTCGGCGTCCCGGCGAGAATCATCTCACGCACGACCGGCAGCCGGTCCGGAGCCAGGAACATGTGCTCGGTGCGGCAGAGCCCGATGCCCTCGGCGCCGAGTTCCCGGGCGTTGGTGGCGTCTTCGCCGGTGTCGGCGTTGGCGCGCACGCCGAGCTTGCCCTTGCGGACCGCGTCGGCCCACTTGAGGATCGTCTCGAACTCCGCCGGCGGCTCGGCCATCCGCAACTCCATCGCCCCGAGGACGACCTCGCCGGTCGTCCCGTCGATCGAGATGACGTCGCCCTCCTTGACGACGGTGTCGCCGACGGAGAACTGCCTGCCCTGGATCTTGACCTGCTCGGCGCCGACGATCGCCGGCGTGCCCCACCCTCGGGCGACGACTGCGGCGTGGCTCACGAGCCCGCCCCGCGAGGTCAGGATGCCCTTCGAGGCCATCATGCCGTGGATGTCGTCGGGGCTCGTCTCGCTGCGAACCAGGACCACGTCCTCGCCGCGCTCCTTGGCCGCTGCGGCGTCGTCAGCGGTGAAGTAGACAGCACCGACCGCAGCACCCGGCGAGGCGCCGAGGCCCGTTGCCAACACGATGCCCTTGCCGGCGAAGTGCGGATGGAGCACGGCGTCGAGGTGATCGGCCGACACGCGGGTGAGCGCCTCCTCACGGGAGATCTTCCACCGGCGCGAGCCCGTACCGGTGCCCTTGGTCATGTCGACCGCCATCTTCAGCGCTGCGGCACCCGTGCGCTTGCCGACGCGTGTCTGCAGCATCCAGAGCTTGCCCTGCTCGATGGTGAACTCGGTGTCGCACATGTCGGTGTAGTGCGCTTCGAGACGCCGGAAGATCTCGAGGAGATCGGCGTGGATCACGGGGAAGTGCTTCTTCATGTGGTCGAGGTCCTCGGTGTTGCGGATGCCCGCCACCACGTCCTCGCCCTGCGCGTTCACCAGGAAGTCGCCGTAGGGCTTGTTCTCGCCGGTCGCCGCGTTGCGCGTGAAACCGACGCCGGTGCCCGAGTTGTCGTCGCGGTTGCCGAACACCATCGTCTGGACGTTGACGGCGGTGCCGAGGTCGTGGTCGATCTTCTCACGGTTGCGGTACGCGATCGCGCGCGCACCGTTCCAGCTCTTGAACACGGCCTCGACGGCGCCGTTCAGCTGCTCTCGCGGCTTCTGCGGGAACGGTGCGCCGGTCTCCTTCAGGACGATCGCCTTGTAGTCGTCGCACAGTTCCTTGAGCGCGTCGGCCGGGATCAGGTTGTCCAGCTTGGTGCCGGCCTTCTCCTTCGCTGCGTCGAGGGCGTGCTCGAACGGCTCGCCGTCGACGCCGAGCACGATCCGGCCGTACATCGCGATGAAGCGACGGTACGAGTCGTAGGCGAAGCGCTCGTCGTTGGTCGAATGGGCGAGGCCCTCGACGCTCTGGTCGTTGAGGCCCAGGTTGAGGACGGTGTCCATCATGCCCGGCATCGAGAACTTGGCGCCCGAACGGACGCTGACGAGCAGCGGATCGAACGGATCACCCAGCTTGCGACCCATCGCCTTCTCGAGCCTGAAGACGTGCTTGGCGATCTCCTCGTCGAGGCCCTCCGGCCAGCCGCCGTACATGTAATCGCGGCAGGCGTCGGTGGAAATCGTGAAGCCCGGCGGCACCGGCAGCTTCAAGACGCTGGTCATCTCGGCCAGGTTTGCGCCTTTGCCTCCCAACAAGTCCTTGTACTCCATCGGAGGGCGGCGGTGCTTGTGATCGAAGGCGTAGACGTATGGCACGTCGAGAGAGTGTACGACCCGGAGGCCGATCCCCCTGAACGATCGGAGAACACGGCGCCACGCGAGACAGCCGCTGTCGATCGGTCGTAGCCTTCGAGTCGAATGTTCCGGCTGCTCGGCTTCCCTGTCCACGTCCGACCGGGATTCGTCATGTTCATGGTGCTGATCGTCGTGCTCTATGGCGACGCCTTCGGGCTCTGGCTCGCCGTCGCGCTCGCCGGATTCACGCTGCTGCACGAACTCGGCCACGCCGTCGCAGCACGCCGAACCGGTGCCGAGGCCGAGATCTCGTTGAACTTCCTCGCCGGCTACGCCTCGTACGTACCGATTCGACCGCTGACCCGCGCCGAGCAGATCGGCATCTCCTTCGCCGGCCCGGGCATCCAGATCGCCGTCAGCGTGGCGATGCTCTTCGCGTTCGGCGCCAACCCGCTGGAGCGTCCGTCGTACGCGAACGATCCGGTACTGCTGGCCATCTGGTGGGCCGGGCCGATCATCGGCGTGTTCAACCTCGTCCCCGTCCTGCCGCTCGACGGCGGCAACATCGTCAGCACCGCGCTCGACCGGATCATTCCCGGCCGGGCGGAGCGGGCGATGATCTGGTTCTCCCTTGCGGTCACCGGAGCGTTCACCGTGTTCGCCCTGATCGACACGCAGTACCGCGGCTTCATGCTGATCATGGGGTTCCTCCTCGTGTCGCAGCTGCAGATGCTCGGCTCGTCGAAGCCGGTGACGTCACCGTGGCACGACGCCGACGAGGCACTCGCCGCCGGCAAGCCCGCCAAGGCGCGGCGCATCCTCGTGTCCGCGCTGAGCCACCATCGCCCTGACCAGCCGCCGCCGCCCGTCACACTGCCGACCGAACGGGTCGCCGCACTGATCGACGTGCTCCCCGAACCCTGGCCCACCGGCGACCCGTGGAACGAGTACGTCCTCACCAACCAGCTGATGCGGCTCGGTCGCTACGAGGACGCCGCCCACTACGCGGCCGACGGCTATGCGAGACATCCGCACACGCTCGCCGCCGCGACCGTGGCGCGCGCGGCGGGCGCCCTGGGCGATCAGTCGACGGCGATCGGTTGGCTGCGCACTGCCGCCGACGCAGGCACATCGCCCGCCGGACTGGCCGCGATCATCGACTCGTCACCCGAGCTGATCGGTATCCGCCAACATCCCGACGTGATCGCCATCCGCCGCGACATCGCCGCCACGCACGCCGTCTGACGTCGAACACCACCGACTGCCCGGAACGAGCCGAAATTCGGAGCCACGGTTGCGCCCAGCGCAACGTTGGCTCCGAATTTGCGGTCAATGGGCGATCGCGTGGGCGGGCGGGCGACCGACGTCGTGACCGCGCTTGACGAGTGCGAGCGCCTGATCACCAGCCGGTGACACGCTCGTGATCGAGCCCACCTCGGCACCGGCGACGATCACCGGGTCGCCGACGACGGTGCCGGCGTCGACGTCGACGATGCGCAACGATAGCGGGGCATCCGCGCCGCGGCTGTCCATGCGTTCGACGAGCTCCTGGCCCGGGTAACACCCCTTCGTGAAGCTGACCGCCACGGGCACCACCCCGGTCACCGCGGGAATCGTCTGGCTGGGAACGATCTCGAAGCCCAGCCGCGGCCATCCCGCGGCGACACGCGCCGCCTCGTGTCCGTCCGTCGGTGCGTGGTTCGAGGCAGGCTCGACGCGTATGTCGGCCTTCACCCGGATCTTGAACCGGCTCAGTCGGGCGGCGAGCGCCTCGCCGAAGCCGGCGTCGACGTCGAAATCGAACCGGTCGTCGGCCGCACGGGACACGCGGGCGAGCGACTCGACCTTTCCGGTCGGCTCGAGCACCAGTGTCCAGACACGCTCGCCGACAGCGAGCTCGCGGAGGTCCTGTGCGACCTGGGAGTGGAGATACGTGAGTGCGTCCGGCCCCTCGACGATCACGTGGTCGCGGGCGGATTCGTCTATGACGGAGGGATCGGGAGTCACACCGACAGTCTGCCGTGGCACACTGCGATCGTCATGACGTACGACGACAACACCAGCGACGGCGGCCGCGACCGCCGACTCCACGACCTGGCGACGCAGGCCGTCGACAGCCTCCTCACGCTCGTACACCGAGGCACGCGCCTCGCGTTCGGCACGATGCTGATCGTCATCGTGGTGTGCCTCGGCTGCTTCGCGCTCGGCATCGCCGCGCTGTCGGACGGCATCGAGACGGTGTGGATCATCTTCGGCGGGTTCGCCGCGTTCGTCGCCATCGGTTCGGTCGGCCTGGCGATGTTCCGGCTCTGGGCGATCACGAAGCTGGGGACGGCACTGATCACCGACGTCGAGCGGCTGATCGCCGGCGACCCTCGGTCCGAGCGTGTCGTGATCGACACCATCGAGGCCAGCGACGGCGTTCAGGACCAGAGCGCCGTGGTGATGTCGCGCCAGTTCTTCACGATGAGCGACACCGTCGGCACTGCCGGACAGTTCACGGCACTCGCCGTCGCCTTGAAGTC
>DATKXG010000066.1:0-14004 GCA_035529175.1 Ilumatobacteraceae bacterium | reverse complement strand
GGCTGGAACGTCGCCGACCAGATCGGCCATCTGACCTACTTCGACCGAAATGCCGCACTCGCGATCACCGATCCGGACGCGTTTCAGGCCGCCATGCACGCCCTGCTCAACTCGGGTGGCGACGACATGACGCTCGGCCCGTACCGGGCGATGTCGCCCGACGAGCTGCTCGCCGCCTGGCGTTCCGGTCGCAAGGAGTTGGCGGCTGCAGCGGCGACGCTCGCGAACGACACGCGGATTGCGTGGTACGGACCGTCGATGGGATCGAAGTCGTTCCTGACGGCGCGGCTGATGGAAGCGTGGGCACACGGCCAGGACGTCGTCGACGCCGTCGGGGCCAGCCGCGAGCCGACCGACCGGCTGCGCCACATCTCCCAGCTCGGGTTCATCACCCGAGGCTGGACCTACGTCAACCGGGGACTGGAGGTGCCGTCGACGCCGGTTCGCGTCGAGCTGACCTCGCCGTCGGGTGAGAACTGGGAATTCGGCCCCGCCGACGCAGCCGAGTCGATCGTCGGGCCGGCGCTCGACTTCTGTCTCGTGACCACGCAACGCCGCCACGTCGACGACACCGACCTCGTCGTCACCGGTGAGTCGGCGCGCGACTGGATGGAGAAGGCCCAGCTCTTCGCCGGCCCCGCCTCGGACGGCCCTCCAGCCCGTGCGTAGAGTCGACGCATGATCACGCCGTTCACGATCGACGTTCCCGACGACCTGCTCGACGACCTCCGTGCCCGGCTGCGCCACACGCGCTGGCCCGAACGCGAACTCGTCGAGGACTGGTCGCAGGGCACGCCGCTGTCGTACGTCCAGGACGTCTGCGAGTACTGGGCGAACCAGTACGACTGGCGCTCCCGCGAGGCAGCGTTGAATCGGTTCGACCAGTTCACGATGCCCGTCGATGGCGTGTCCGACCCAGGACTGCACTTCGTGCACGTGCGGTCGCCGCACGCCGACGCGATGCCGCTGTTGATCTCGCACGGCTGGCCGGGCTCGATCGTCGAGTTCCACAAGGTGATCGAGCCGCTCACGGATCCAACTCGATTCGGTGGCGACGCTGCCGATGCGTTCCATGTGGTCGCTCCGTCGTTGCCGGGCTTCGGATTCTCGGGCAAGCCGACCGCGCCGGGCTTCGGCGTGCCCAAGATGGGCGACACGTTCGCCGCGCTGATGGCCGAGCTGGGCTACGACCGGTACGTCGCCCAAGGCGGCGACTGGGGCTCGGCGATCACCACAGCGATCGGAGGCACCGACGTCGACCACTGCGCGGCCGTCCACGTCACGCTTGCCATGGGCGCCCGGCCCAACCTCGACGGCGAGCCGACGCCGGAGGAACAGCGGGCGCTCGACGGCCTCGCCTACTACGCCGAGTGGGACTCGGGATACTCCAAGCAGCAGTCGACGCGTCCGCAGTCCGTCGGCTACGGATTGGTCGATTCACCCGCCGCGCAGGCGGCGTGGATCCTCGAGAAGTTCTGGGCCTGGACCGACTGCGACGGCCATCCCGAGAACGTGCTCACGCGCGACGAGCTGCTCGACAACGTGATGCTGTACTGGATCAACGCCAACGGCGCATCGTCGGCGCGCATCTACTGGGAGAGCTTCGGCAAGGGGCCGGCGCCGGCAACGGTCACGATCCCATCGGGATTCACGGCGTACCCGAAGGAGATCTTCCCACCGGTTCGATCGTGGGTCGAGGGCGCGTTCACCGACATCCGATACTGGAACGAGCAGCCCCGCGGTGGGCACTTCGCGGCGTTCGAGGTGCCGGAGTTGTTCGTCGACGACCTGCGCAACTGCTTCCGCCAGTTCCGCTGACCGTCGGGCGAGTCGGGTAACTTGACCCGCGGGTCAAGACGACCCGCTGCCCCCATGACCAGCTCCGCCGACACCGAAACCCCACCCGATCACGGTCACAAGGCCGGCACCGCCCGGGCTGCGTTCTCGTACCGCGGGTTCCGGATCATCTTCATCGGGTTGGCGCTGTCGAACATCGGCACGTGGATGCAGAACTTCACGCTGCCCGCCTACATCGACGACCGGACCGGACGACCGGCGCTCGTCGGTCTCATGATCTTCGCCCAGCTCGGACCGCTGCTGGTGCTGTCGATCCCCGGCGGCGTGCTCGCCGACCGTGTGTCCAAGCAGAAGCTGCAGCTCACGATGCAATCCGCGTCGGTCGTGTTGACGATCGCCATTGCCTACTTCGTCGCCGCCGAGACCGCGCTGTGGACGATCTTCCTGGCGCAACTCGGTATCGGCACCGCCAATGCGCTCAATGCGCCTGCATTCCAGTCGTCGATGCCACTGCTGGTGCATCGACAGGACCTCCCCGGTGCGATCTCGTTGAACTCGGCGATGATCAACGGCACCCGCGTGATCGGCCCGGTGCTCGCTGCCGTGCTCGCCGTCGCCGGTCTCAGCGTGTCGAGCATCTTCCTCGTGAACGCAGCGACCTACCTCTTCTTCATCGCCGCACTGCTGATCGTGCGCATGCCCGATGTCCGCAGCGGCAACACGACGCGCGGCTTCCGCTCGCTCACGATCGGCCTGAAGATCGCCAAGCATCGGCTGGTGTTGAACCGGCTCCTGCTCGGCATGTTCCTGTTCTCGCTGTTCAGCCTCGTCTACATCGGCCTGTTCCCCTCGGTTGCCCGGTTGAACTTCGACATCTCACCGGCGAGCGCGACGTATCGATGGCTGTACGCCACGTGGGGCGCCGGCGCGTTCCTGGGTGCGCTGTCGGTGGGAACGTTCCTGTCGTCGATCGACCGCAAGTTGCTGATCGTTCGAGGGTTCACCGGGTTCGCGATCGCGCTGGGCATCTTCTCGCAGGTCCGCGGTCCCGAGCTGGCATTCCCCGTCGGTTTCGTGCTCGGCTTCTTCTACTTCATGACGGCGACGGCGATCACCACGACATTCCAGCTCAACATGAAGAACACCGAACGAGCGACGGTGATGCCACTGTGGTTCATGGTGTTCGGCGGCACCGTCCCGATCGGGAACCTGCTGTTCGGCGTGGTGATCGAGTGGGTCGGCGCCCGTGCCGTGCTGGGATTCGGAGCGGCGTTCGCGCTCTTTCTCTCCTGGTGGGTCGACCTGCGACGGCTGCCGCAGTCGGCGTTCCTGCCGATCGAGGACGGCGGCGAACCGTTCACCCCGACGAACGCCACCCGCCTGCTCTGAGTTCTCCGGTCAGCGAGCGAGCAACTCTGCGACGACTCGCTCGAGGCCGGCAGATCGGCTGGCCTTCACGAGCACGACGCTCTCGGGACCCAGGGGACCCAGCGCCGCGCGGACGTCGTCGACCGGCTCGACGCCGTAGGAATCCGTGCCGACGACCACGACGTCGAGACCGAGCTCCTTCGCGAACTTGGCGATCTCGCGGTGAGCTGGGCCGGAGTCCTCGATCTCGCCCATCAGACCGAGCACGGCGACACGCCGCTGGGCGTCCATCGCTGCGAGCGACTCGAGCGCTGCGCGCATCGACGTCGGATTGGCGTTGTAGGCATCGTTCACGATCGTCGCTCCCCCGGGCGCCGTCGTCACCTCCATGCGCATCGCCGACAGCGTCGCGCTCGACAGTGCATCGAGCGCCGCGTCGAGATCGACGCCGACCACGCCGGCGACAGCGACCGCTGCCGCAGCGTTGGTGACCATGTGCGCGCCGGGCACCGAGAGCTTCGTCGTGCCGCTCCCCCAGGGAGTGTCGACTCGGAACGCCGCTCTCGCCTGTCCGTCGAGCTCGACGTCGCTGACCCTCACGTCGCCTGCCGTTCCATAGGTGACCACATCGGCTCGCGTCCGTGATCGCATCGCCTCCACGCGTTCGTCGTCGGCGTTGAGCACGGCGGTCCCGGTCGCCGGCAGCGCCTCGACGAGTTCGCCCTTGGCGCGCGCGACACCGTCGAGACCGCCCACCATCTCGGTGTGCGCATGCCCGACGACGGTGACCACGCCGATGTCCGGTCGAGCGATCTCGCACAGCCCGCTGATGTGGCCGAACCCGCGCATGCCCATTTCGAGGATCAGCACCTCGGTGTTGTCTGGTGCGTTGAGGATCGTGACCGGAAGACCCTGCTCGTTGTTGAAACTGCGTTCGTTCGCGGTGGTGCGCCGGCCCGCACTGCAGGCGGCGGCCATCAGGTCCTTCGCCGACGTCTTGCCGACGCTGCCAGTCACCCCGACAACGCGTGCGTCGAGCCGGGGCCTCGCCCACTGCGCGAGCGCGAGCAGCGCCTGGGCGGTGTCGGCGACCTCGATCGCCGTGCCATTGCGCCGGAACGGGTCCGGTTCGCTCGTCAGGTGCACGACCGCGCCCCGCTCGCGAGCAGCGCCGATGAACTCGTGGCCGTTGCGCTCGGCGACGATCGGCACGAACAGCTGACCGGGCTGTGTGGACCGGGAATCGAACGAGGCGCCGTCGAATTCGACGTCCGGGCCGATCAGGCGACCACCGATCCCGGCAGCGGCCTCGGATGCACGAATCCTCACAGGCGCCGACGGTACCGTGGGCCGATGACCCCCACGCGGCACTCGGGCGAGCGCATTCATCTCGTGGTGCTGTTCGGCGGTGAATCGGCCGAACACGACGTGTCGTGCACGACCGCCGCCCATGTCCTGCGGGCGGCAGATCCCGAGCGCTATCGGATCACTCCCGTCGGGATCTCGACCGAGGGCCAGTGGGCGCTCGCCCACGAGGCGGTCGAGGCGCTGATCGAAGGTCCGCACGCGATCCCGGGACGTCTGAACCCCGCCGGCACCGACGTGTCGCCCACCCCGATGCTCGCCGACGCATCGTCGTCGGGTGAGATCACCGTCGTGTTGCCGTTGCTCCACGGCCCGATGGGCGAGGACGGCACGGTGCAGGGCATGCTCGATCTGGCCAACGTCGCCTACGTCGGCAGCGGCGTGCTCGGCTCGGCGGTGTCGATGGACAAGGCGATGGCCAAGCAGGTGCTCACCGCCGCCGGCATCCCACAGGCTCGGTACCGGGCGTTCGCCGAACACGAGATCACCCCGGGTTGGGCGGCCCAGCTCGCCGACGACCTCGGACTGCCGGTGTTCGTGAAGCCCGCCAACATGGGATCCTCGGTCGGCGTGTCGAAGGCGACCACGATCGAGGGGCTACGCGAGGCGATCGATCATGCGTTGACCTACGACGAGATGATCGTGGTGGAAGAAGCGATCGTCGGACGCGAGATCGAAGTGGCGGTCCTCGGCGGCATCGAGCCCGAGGCCTCGGTGCCCGGCGAGATCGTGCCGGGCGAGGAGTTCTACAGCTACGAGGACAAGTACGTCACCGACGGCGCCCAACTCCTGATCCCGGCGCCCCTCGCCGATCACGAGGTCGAGCGCGTGCGGGCGTTGGCGACCGACACGTTCAGGGCGTTGCGGTGCGACGGCCTCGCCCGGGTCGACTTCTTCTACGAGATGGACGACGCCGGCAACGGTCGCGGCTTCCTGTGCAACGAGGTCAACACGATGCCCGGCTTCACGCCGATCTCGATGTACCCGAAGCTGTGGACCCACTCGGGGATGAGCTACAGCGCACTGATCGATCGCCTCGTCGATCTCGCCCTCGAACGCCACGCCCGCCGCCGCCGCAACACGAAACGCTGATCGATCACGCCCGGCGTGATCGTCACGTCGCCGGCGCCAGGGCAGCGCGCAGGAAGGCGCGAAGTTCGTCGCGGAGGTGGCGCAGGCCTGCCGGGGTGGGTTGCCACCCCACGGCTCGCAGTGCCTCGGGCTCCGTGGCGATGCCCGTGAGCGTGGCGTAGCCGAGGGCCGCAATCAGCCGAGGGTCACCGTGACGCAGACGTCCGGCGTCCATCTCGGCGCCGAGGTACCCCACCGCCCGATCGACGAGCGACTGGATGCGCGCCCGCAGACGCTCGGCCGTCTCCGAGTCGAGACGGCTCACCTCGCGGATCAACCCGAGCAGCGCCGGTCGCCGCACGGCGGGACGGAACACCGCCCGCACCACCGCATCGATCCGATCGAGCGGATCATTCGGCGCCGCGCGCAGTGCTGCATCGATCACGACCACCAACTCGGCGGCGGCGACGGCGAGCACCTCGTCGACCAGGACGTCCTTGGACTCGAACCAGTACAGCACCGTCTGCTTGCGCACGCCGACGGCACGGGCGATCTCGTCGAGCGACACGGCGTCGACGCCGCGCGTGCCGAAGAGATCGAGCGAGGCCGCCAGGATGCGGTCTCTCGTCGAGCCGCCGACCTCTCCCGAACCGTTCATCTCTACCAATTGGTAGACGATCGTGCTAGAAAGGTCAACCGTGATCGCCGAATCGCTCGCGGGGAAACGGATCGCCATCACCGGCGCGACCGGATTCGTCGGCACCGCGCTCGTCGAGCGCCTGCTGCGCTCGGTCCCCGACTGCGAGCTGGTGCTGCTCGTCCGCGACGGCCAACGAACCAGCGCCGCGCGACGCACCGACCGCGAGATTTTCAAGAACGACGCCTTCGATCGGCTGCGAGCGCAGTGCACCGAACAAGGCGTCGATTTCGCCACCGTCACCGGAAGAGTCACCACGATCGCCGGCGACGTCACCCGCGACGGGCTCGGGCTGAACGACACCGATCGGGCGATCTTCGCCAGCTGTGACACGGTGATCCACTCCGCCGCTGCGGTGTCGTTCGACTCGCCGCTCGATTCCGCCGTCGAGATCAACCTGCTCGGTCCGTCGCGCATCGCCGACCTGTGCAACGCCATCGGCATCACACCGCACCTCGTGGCCGTGTCGACCTGCTACGTCGCGGGCAACCGGCGCGGCAACGCACCGGAGAAGCTCGTCAGCGACGGGCCCTTCGACATCGGCATCGACTGGCGCAACGAGGTCGCGGCGAGCCGGCGGCTGCGTTCCGATGCCGACGCCGCGAGCCGCACCCGCGAACAGCTCGAAGCGTTCCGCAAGGAGGCGCGCACCGAACTCGGCGCTGCCGGCGCCCCGGCGCTCGCATCGAAGACCGAGCAGCTGCGAGAGAAGTGGGTCAAGGACCAGTTGATCGACGCCGGCCGCGCCCGCGCCGCCAGCGTCGGCTGGCCCGACGCATACGCGTTCACGAAGGCGCTCGGCGAGCAGGCGCTCACCGACGTCAAGGGGCCGGTTCCCGTATCGATCGTGCGCCCGTCGATCATCGAATCCGCGTTGGCCGAGCCCCGTCCCGGTTGGATCCGCGGGTTCCGCATGGCCGAGCCGGTGCTGATCTCCTACGCCCGCGGCCTCCTGGACGAGTTCCCCGGCGTGCCCGAAGGAACCGTCGACGTCATCCCGGTCGACATCGTCGTGGCCGCGATCATCGCAGTCGCCGCCCTCGGCCCGGAACGAGCCCCCGAAATCACGCAGGTGGCCTCGGGCGGCATCAACCCGCTGAAGTACCGCATGCTCGTCGACAACGTGAGCGGCTGGTTCCTCGAGCACCCGATCTACGACGCCAAGGGCCAGCCGATCGTCGTCCCCGAGTTCCGTTTCCCCGGCCGCGGTCGCGTGCAGGGCCAGTTGAACCGGGCCAAGACGATCCTCTCGGCCGGCGAGAAGGTGCTGCAGAACCTGCCGCTGCGAGGGCGCCAGGCCGAGTGGTCGGCGCAGGTCGAGACGAAACGTGCCGAGGTCGAGCGTGCGCTCACCTACGTCGAGCTGTACGGGCTCTATACCGAGTGCGAGGCGATCTACCAGGTCGACAACCTCATGCTCACCTGGGGCGAGCTCGACGACGCCGATCGGGCGATCTTCAACTTCGACCCGCGCTCGGTCGACTGGCCGACGTACATCACCCAGATCCACCTCCCGTCGATCGTCAAGCACGCCCGGGTGAAGACCACACCCGGACCGTCACCGTCGTCGGACCGGATGGCACGGCTGCGCAAGCAGGTGCTCGACCCGAAGCGCCAGGTCGTCGCCTTCGACCTCGAGAACACGCTGATCTCGTCGAACGTCGTCGAGAGCTATTCATGGCTCGCCACCCGCCGCCTCGACACACCCGAGCGGCTCCGCTACGTGCTGCGCACCCTCGCCGAGGGCCCGGGGCTCTTGAAGCTCGACCGAGCAGACCGCAGCGACTTCCTGCGCTACTTCTATCGACGCTACGAGGACGCGCCGGTCGAGCAGATCGAGGCCGACGCCCGCGAGATGTTCGGCCAGATCATCATGACCAAGTCGTTCCCGGAGGGGATGCGGCGCGTCCGCCAGCACCGAGCCTTGGGCCACCGGACGATCCTGATCACCGGCGCTCTGAGCTTCAACGTCGAAGGGCTGCGACCCCTGTTCGACGAGATCGTCGCCGCCGAGATGACCATCAAGTCGGACAACACCTACTCGGGCGAGATGCACACGGTTCCGCCGACCGGCGAAGCGCGGGCACAGGTGCTCGCCGACTACTGCGACGCGGAGGGATTCGACCTCGACGAGTGCGTCGCCTACGCCGACTCGTCGTCGGACCTCCCGCTGTTCGAGGCGGTCGGCTTCCCGGTGGCGGTCAACCCCGAGACACGTCTGGCCGCGATCGCCCGCAAGCGCGGCTGGCTCGTCGAACACTGGAGCAAGGCGCCGGGCGGCCCCCGCCCGCGACTGCCGATCGGACCGCTGTTGTCGGAGCGCCAGCGAAACGAGCGTTTCGGAGCCCGCGCGTGAAGGCCCTCCAGGTCTCGCGATCGGTGCGCAAGCTCGGCATGGCGCGTATCGCGTCGGCGATCTCGCCGGTCACCGCCACGAGATTGGGGCCGCTCGAGTACACCTCGGTCGACGAACCGGAGTTGCCCGGGCCGGGATGGCATCGAGTCCGCACCCGGCTCGCCGGCATCTGCGGGTCGGACCTCTCACTCGTCGAAGGCCATGCGTCGTTGTACTTCGAGGACTGGGTGTCGTTCCCGTTCGTCCCCGGCCACGAGGTCGTGGGCGAACTCGACGACGGCACCCGCGTGATTCTCGAACCGGTCCTCGGCCACGAAGCCCGGGGCTTCGCTCCCCCGTTCGACGGCGCCGCGCCCGGCGACGGCGACGACTACGCACACCTCGCGACCGGTCGACTCGAGCCGGGCATCCAGACCGGGTTCTGCTGCTCGACCGGCGGCGGCTGGGCCCCCGAGTTCGTGGCACACGAGTCCCAACTCCACCGCATCGGCCGTGAAGCGGGAACGGACATGCCCGACGAGCGCGCCGTGCTGGTGGAGCCGTTCGCCGGCGGCATCCACGCCGCACTGCTCGCCGCTCCGGTCGTCGCGGCTCGCCACGACACCGACCAGCCGGCGATCGTCGCCGTGCTCGGCGCGGGCACGATGGGCCTCGCTGCGATCGCCGGACTGCGCCGCTACGTGCCCGACGTCCGCATCATCGCCGGCGCCCGCTATCCCCACCAGCGTCAGTTCGCGAAGGAGTTCGGCGCCGACGTCGTCGTCTCCCCCGACGAGCTCCACCGGGCGGTACGGCGGGCCGCCGGTTGCCACATGGTCGGCGACCACCTGTCGTCGGGCGCCCACGTCACGATCGATGCCGTCGGCACCAGCGACACCGTGGCCGACTGCCTACGCATCACGCGCCCCCGCGGGCGCGTCGTGCTGCTCGGCATGCCCGCCGACGTCACGCTCGACCTCACCGGGCTCTGGCACCGCGAAACCGAGCTCAAGGGCGCCTACACGTACGGCACCGAGCACCTGCCCGACGGCCGCACCGTCCGCACGTTCGACCTCGCCATCGAGACGGCGAACGACCTGCGCGCCGAGCGGCTGCTCTCGGCCACCTATCCCCTGTCCGACCACGTCGACGCCATCGCCCACGCCGCCACCGCCGGCCGCCGCGGCGCGGTCAAGGTGGCCTTCGATCTGCGCAAGGAAGACATCTGATGCCTCGTCCTGGTTTCGTTCTCGACGTCGACAAGTCGACACCGCCCACGCTGTTCTGGCACGGCGAGGGGTTCCGGCTGGAGAAGCTGCCCGCCGACCGTTCGCGGGTGATCTACGCGCCGGAGCCGCACGAGGCGATCGACGACATCGACGGCGCGATCCGCACGGCGCTGCTCAATCCGATCGACATGGACCCGCTGCCGTCGCTGCTGTTCCCCGGCATGAAGCTGACGATCGCATTCGACGACGTGAGCCTGCCGCTGCCCAAGATGCGCCGCCCCGACCTCCGTCAGCGGATCATCGAGCAGGTCCTCACGATGGCCGCCGACGCCGGCGTCGACGACGTCCACATCATCGCCGCGCTCGCGCTGCACCGCCGGATGCACGAGTTCGAGCTGCGCCACGCGCTCGGTGACCGCGTCTACGACGCCTTCGAGCCGCGCGGCCTGCTGTACCAGCACGATGCCGAAGACCCGGACAACCTCGCCTTCCTCGGAACCACCGATCAGGGCGAGGAGATCGAGATCAACAAACGCGCCGCCGAGTCCGACCTGCTCGTCTACGTCAACATCAACCTCGTCGCCATGGACGGCGGGTGGAAGTCGACCGCCGTCGGCCTCGCCAGCTACCGCTCGCTGCGCCACCACCACAACCCGACCACGATGGAGGCGTCGCATTCGTTCATGGACCAGCACGCATCCGAGCTCCACAAGAGCACGTGGCGCATGGGCAAGGTCATGCGCGACAACGGGCCGAAGGTGTTCCAGATCGAGACGACGCTCAACACCGACACGTTCCCGCAGCCGTTCGAGTTCCTCTCCAAGCGAGAGTGGGAGTGGAACGCCAAGGACCGCGCGCTCTATCTCGGCACCGCGAAGTCGGTGGCGAAACTGCCGGCGCGGACCGCCCGCAAGATCTTCCACGGCATCGAAGCACCGCACCAGATGACCAGCATCCAGTGCGGCGAGGTCGAGGCCGTCCACAAGATCACCACCCAGAACGTGTACGACCAGCAGCTCGTCGAGGTCGAGGGCCAGACCGACATCCTCACGATGGGCATCCCGTACATCTGCCCGTACAACGTGCACTCGATCATGAACCCGATCCTCGTGATGTGCACCGGGCTCGGGTACTTCTTCAACCTGTACCGCGGCAAGCCACTGGTCCGCGAGGGCGGTGTCGTGATCCTCACCCACCCGACGACCAACGAGTTCCACCCGGTCCACCATCCGAGCTACATCGACTTCTTCGAAGAGGTGCTCGCCGACACCCGCGACCCCCACGTGATGTCGCAGAAATGGGAGCAGCAGTACGCCGAGGACGACTGGTACCGCCACCTGTACCGCACGACCAACGCCTACCACGGCGTCCATCCGTTCTACATGTGGTACTGGGGCAGCCACGCCCTGAAGCACGTCGGCAAGGTGATCATCGTCGGCGGCGACGCCGCCACGGTCCGCAAGCTCGGATTCACCCCTGCATCGACGATGAACGACGCATTCGAGATCGCATCGGACACCGTCGGCCGCTCCCCCACGATCACCCACATCAAGACTCCGCCGCTGATGATCGCGGACGTGAAGTAACGATGGTCGACCGGAACCTCCAGCGGGCACAGCGAGCCGCCGGCGCCGCCGAGGATGCGCTCCGGCGCGCCACGATGCCCCTGCGGAATTTCGGGTTCCCGTACCGCGCTCCGACGGTGCCGCGAGGTGTCGAGGTCCCACCCGAGGTCTCCGGCCTCGGCGCCCACTACGACACCGAGTGGGCCCGGCGACCGCTGGCGTCGTCGGTGCGAACGGTGATGGTCGAAGGTCCGGTCCGTCTGGCTGCTCGCGTCCTGGCCTCGCCGGAGATCCTCGGCACCGACCGGTTGGCAGACCTCGCCGGGCTGGAGGACCCACCCGCGGTGATCTTCGCACCGAATCACCACAGCCACCTCGACACGGGCCTGATGATCCGGTCGGTGCCACTCGCCTGGCGTCACAAACTGGTGGTCGCTGCAGCCGCTGACTACTTCTTCGACAAGAAGTGGAAGGCGGCGATGTCGGCGCTGTCGCTCAATGCGATCCCGATCGACCGCGAACTCACCGGCCGCAAGTCGTCCGACATGATCAAGGGCCTGGTCGACGACGGCTACAGCCTGGTGATCTACCCCGAGGGCGGCCGGTCACCCGACGGGTGGGGGCAGGACTTCAAAGGCGGCGCCGCCTACCTGTCGGCGCGCACCGGCGCACCAGTCGTACCGGTCTTCATCGACGGCACCGGCGCGATCTTCGGCAAAGGGATGAAGCGCCCGAAGCCAGGCCGCACGAAGGTCGTGTTCGGGGCGCCGCTGCGCAGCGAGGACGGCGAATCGACACGCCACTTCAACGGTCGCATCGAAGCTGCCGTCACGGTGCTCGGCGACGAGGCCATCACCGACTTCTGGACTGCCCGCCAACGTGCTGCGGCCGGCACCAGCCCGACGTTGACCGGCCCCGACCACACCGGCTGGCGCCGCGACTGGGCACTCGCCGAGCGCCGAAAGCTCGGCACCGCCGGCCTGCGCCGCCGTCAGCAACGCCGCTGGCCCGACCTCGGCTGAACTCGGCTGAACTCGGCTGAACTCGGCTGAGGGTTGGGCCTAGCCTGGACGGGGTGAAGGTGCACTGGGTTGGCCACGCGACCGCGTTGATCGAGGTCGGCGGCCATCGCATCCTGACCGACCCGTTGCTCACTCGGCGCGTCGCCCACCTCCGCCGGCGACGGGAGCTGCCGACCCCGGACGTCGCCGACGTCGACACGGTTCTGCTCTCACACGCTCACCTCGACCACCTCCACCTACCATCGCTGCGCCGCGTCCACCCCGACACCCGTTTCGTCACGCCGTTCGGCACCGGCAGGCTGCTGCGAGCGGCCGGATTCGCCGACGTCACCGAAGTGCGCGTCGGCGACACGGTGTATCTCGACGGCCCGCTGGTGACCGCCGAGGTCGTCCCCGCGGCCCACAAACACGGCCGCGGCCCGCACAGCCGGGTCTCGGCACCACCGGTCGGATACGTCGTCAGCGGCGAGGGCCGCCGCGTCTACTTCCCCGGCGACACCGACCTGTTCGCCGGCATGGCATCGCTCGACGACATCGACGTCGCGCTCCTGCCGATCTGGGGATGGGGCTCGTCGCTCGGGGTCGGGCACCTCGACCCGACGAGGGCGGCGACGGCGACCGGACTGATCCGGCCCGGCATCGTCGTCCCGATCCACTGGGGGACCTACGCTCCCGAGGATGGCCGTCGTCAACTGCCGAGCTGGTTCGAGACACCGCCCGATCTCTTCGCGACGGCGCTCGATGACGCCGACCTCTCGAGCCACCTCCATCTCCTGCAGCCCGGCGAATCGGTGACCGTGTCGTGAGGGGTCGGTCGTTCACCCTGCTTGCCGGCGCGGTGTCCATCGCTCTCCTGGTCGCGGCATGCACCACCGAGGAGCAGTCGTCTCCGCAACCGACGCTGACCTCCACGACGTCCACGAGCACGACATCCACGACCACCACCGCCCCACCGCCAGAGTCGACGACCACGACCACGGCACCGCCCGAGACGACCACCACCGCGCTACCGGCCGGACCCGCCGATGCATTGGTCCCGCTCCTGATCGGAGGATCGAGCGACGGCGGATGGCTGTTTCTCGGCGCCTGGCAGCAGGACCGCTGGCAGGAGGCAACCGATCCGAGTGGCAACCCGATCCGCCCGGGGATCGAGGCGGGCACGGCGTTCGTCGTCAGCAACCTGTCCGGCGAGACGCCGGTCACGCTCGGTGAGAACACCGAGGCGTGCTTCGACGGGCGCGTCGGGCCTGCCATCGACGTCGAGCTCGCCCCTCCCGATCCACCGGGCTTCGGCTACAGCGCTGTCGCGTTGTTCCAGAAGCCATGGCCGCTCAAGCCACGACCGGTGGCCGTCACGTCGACCGCACCCGAGGCGTACCGTGCGCTCGGTGAAGCCGCATTCGAAGACGAGCCCGTCGACGCCACCCAAGGGGCGGTCGAGCAGCTCGTCGTCACCGACCTCGACGGCGACGGCGACGACGAGGCCCTGGTGTCGTTCGAGTTCGTCCAACCAAGCGCGGCTCCGGGAGTCCCCGGCGACCTCGCCGCGCTGCTG
>DATKXG010000065.1:0-2525 GCA_035529175.1 Ilumatobacteraceae bacterium | reverse complement strand
TCACTGGCGCTGCATCGAGTGAGGAGATCCTGGCCAACGTGAAGCCGGTCTCTGGAAACACTCAAGGTAGTGTTCAGCCAGGATGGCCGAGTACGCCAGACGAACACCAAGCGTGGTCGAAATGCGCGCTCCGTGTTGACGGAAGGCGATTCGTAAGATATCGTCAAGTCGTCATCAAGGATCTGACAAGCGCCGGGCGGCCTTGGGATGATCGCCAAAGCTCCGCAGCGAGCGGCAGGAACGGAGAAATCATGAACAACACACCGGTTTCCACCCGGCCCAAGGGCTCGGGGCGCGGTCACTCGTGGCGCGGTCACTCGTGGCGCGGCCACTCGTGGCGCTGAGGCAGAGCGCATCACCCGTAATTCTTCAAGTAAGACGTTTCCTGGTCCGATAGACCTCCCGGGAACGTCGAACGGCGTTCCTGCGTTGGGAGCGCCGCGTGTCGACCACTCAGTCAAAACCGAGCACCGCTGATTTCAGCGTCCGTGCTTCGCGTTGGCTGTGGCGCGCTCTGAGCCGCATCCGCCCGGAGATTCGTGTTGGTACTTTCGGGGTCTTTCTCGGACTGGCCTCTGGACTGCTGTTCCTCGCGGTACCGGACGGTGCTGATGCGACGCTTCCATCGCCAGCCTGGGTCGCGCTTGTCCTCTTGATCGCGTTTGCGGCAACGGAGTTCTCCTTCTTCACGTTCACGTTCACCTTGCGTCGTGAATCGGTCGTGTCTTCGCTCTCCGACATCCCGCTCGCATTCGCGATCGTGTACCTCGCTCCGGGGACAGCGATTGCGGCCCGGTTGATCGGCTGCATCGCCGTGTTCGTGTTGGTGTTCCGGCTCCCTCTGTACAAGGTGATCCTGAACATCGGCATGTTCTCGTTCGAGGTCGTGCTTGCCTTCGTCGTGTTCCGAGGCGTCTTGGGTTCAACTGGGCCGGGCGACACGCAGGTCGTCGTGGCCGCCATTCTCGCTACGGCCGTTTGCGGACTGGTGTCGTTCATCGTCGTGTCGGTGGCGATAGCGCAGTTCGAGGGCGGGCTCTGGAGTCGGGTTAGCAACCAGCTCAAGGTCACGTGGTGGCTCGACATCGTGAACGCGGCCGTCGGGGGGATGGTGCTCGGTCTGGCCCTGATCTCGCCCTACCTCGTCCTGATCGCCCTCGTCCCGGTCGGTGTGCTGTGGTACGTCATCAAGGCCTTCGGCGCGGTCGAGCAGCAACTGCACGACCTCGACGCCGTGCATGGCTTCACCGGCCAGGTTGGTCAATCGCTCGATCCGGACGAGATCATGTGGGCTGCTGTTGCCCAGACGGCGTTGCTGCTTCGCACTGATGGAACGGCGATCGTGCTCTTCAAGGACGGTGAGCCTTCCATCCGGAAGGTCCACGGCATTGTCGGTGTGGAGTTGCCCAGCGACGCCGACGACGAGAGCTGGCAGCAGATGATCGAGTCGGAGCGAGCGATGCTGGTGTCGGGCGCCCTTCTCGACCGTGTCAGAACATTTGGTTCGAAGGCATCCGAGATGATGGTCGCTCCGATCCGTGACGGGTCCGGGGTCATCGGCCTGCTCGTCGTGGCCGGACGCACTGGCGCGGGCAAGCGGTTCGGGAACGACGACGTCGTCCGATTGCAGAACCTCACCGAACAGCTCACGGCGAGCCTTCGTCGAGGCATGCTGCACCAGCGGATCGAACGTGAGGCCCATCACGACCTGCTGACCGGTCTCCCCAACAGGCTCTCCTTCGAGCGGTCGGCCGTCGACGCCGCAGCAGCGAAGTCCGGCGACCACTTGTTCGTCATCATGCTCGACCTCGATCGGTTCAAGGAGGTCAACGACACGCTCGGGCATCATGCCGGCGACCAACTGCTCATCGAGACGGCTGCTCGCCTTCGTGCCGTCCTCGCTCCGAGCGATGTCGTGGCGCGTCTCGCCGCCGATGAATTCGCAGTCGTCGGAAAGCGAGGTACCCGGGAAGAAATGCTCGAACTCGCGTGGGCCTGCGTGCGTGAGGTCGGTCGCCCGGTCACGCTCGACGGGCTCGAGATCGTCGTCACTGCGAGCGCAGGACTTGCGGTGATCGACGAGGATGTCGAAGCGGGTGCACCGCTGCGCTTCGCGGACATCGCCATGTTCAATGCAAAAACCCAACGATCGGGCGTCGAGGTGTACCGCGACGAGATCGACCGGCGCACACCAGCTCGCCTGTCGATGCTCGGCGACCTGCGTACGGCGATCGAGGAGGAGCAGTTGTACATGCACCTGCAGCCGAAACTCGATCTGAGCACCGGGACCGTGGTCGGAGCGGAGGCGCTCGTGCGTTGGACGCACCCGGCGCGCGGCCACGTGCCGCCGGTGCAGTTCGTTCGCATCGCCGAGGACACCGGGTTGATCAAGCAGCTCACCGATCTGATGCTGCACCGAGGGATCTCCACGCTGCGCGATATCCACGACCGTGGGTATCTCCTCGGCCTCTCGGTCAACCTGTCGACCCACGATCTGCTCGACCGACGCCTTGCCGAGCGGGTCC
>DATKXG010000064.1:0-18359 GCA_035529175.1 Ilumatobacteraceae bacterium | reverse complement strand
CGAGATCGTCTCGGCCGTCGACGGCCCCATCACCCTCGGCGACTTCGGCCAACCGCACCAGGACGGCGCCTGCGACCACGAAGGCCAATGCGTCCTGCTCGGCATCTGGAATCAGGCCGGCGACCACATGCGCACCTACCTGGAGGGCTTCACCCTCGCGGGCATCGCCGCCATGGCCCGCGGCGACGCGCCCTGGCCGTAACTCCTTCTCGGCCTCACGGCAAGCTGGATCGGGACAATCCGCGTCGGCCTCGTCCGGCTCGTCGCTGGCGCTTCCCTCGCCGGGCGTGATCACAACTCCTGTTGATTGCCCGGCCTCACGGCAAGCCGGAGCGCGACAATCCGGGTCGGCCTCGTCCGGCTCGTCGCTGGCGCTTCCCTGCTGATTGCTCGGCCTCACGACACGTCGGAGCGCGACAATCCGGGTCGGCCTCGTCCGGCTCGTCGCTGGCGCTTCCCTCGCCGGGCGCGATCACGTCTGAACCCCACCCCCACCAGCGATGAGCCACACGCCGGTATCCGGGCGGTTCGCTCATCGCCGGGTGTCGTTCGGGGTCGTTCAGACCTCGGCGGCGTCGAGCCAGGCTTGGAGGTCGGGGGCCAGCGGGCTGGTGAACGTGACGCGCTCGCCCGTGACGGGGTGATCGAACGCCAGCTCGGCGGCGTGGAGGAACGGACGGGTCAGCCCGAGCATGGGACGGCGCTGGCTGTATGTCGGATCGCCGACGAGTGGATGGTTGATCGACGCCAGGTGGACGCGAATCTGATGCGTGCGGCCCGTCTCCAGACGGCACTCGAGACGCGACACCAGGGCCGGGCTGCTGTAGGTCCCCACGACCCGGTAGTCGGTGCGCGCCGGACGACCGCCGGCCACGACCGCCATCTTCAAGGGATCGCCGCGGTCACGTCCGATCGGCGCGTCGATGATGCCGTGCGGTGCGTCGGGCACACCCCACACCACCGAGTCGTACCGTCGGGTTGCGCTGTGATCGGCGAACTGCTCGATCAGCGCCTCAGCGACGGCATCGGTGCGGGCCACGACCAGCAGGCCGGAGCTTCCCGCGTCGAGGCGGTGCACGATGCCGGGGCGGATCGGATCGCCTCCGACGCCCACCAGTTCCGGGTAGCGGGCCAACAACCCACTGACCAACGTGCCGTCCAGGTTCCCGGCACCTGGGTGCACCACCAGTCCCGCGGGCTTGTCGACCACGATGACAGCATCGTCTTCGTAGACGACCCCGAATTCGATGCTGGCGTCCGCAGACGGAAGTGGCGGCTCGGGAATCGCCTGCGGATCGACCTCGATGAGCTGGCCCTCCTGCAACCGCACCTTGCCGGACGCAGCAGGCTCGCCGTCCACGCGCACACCGCCGGCGGCGATCATCGCAGCGGCTTCGGCCCGGCTGAGGTCACCGATGATCGCAACGATCCTGTCGAGGCGTTCACCTGCCAGTGCCGATGGCACCGCCTCGGTGATCATGTCGGGCTTCCTGTGTCGTCGCCGACCGGCTCGCTCGAGTCGTCGTGCCGGTGGGCTCGCGCGATGAGGATGCTGTTGAGGATCAGCAATGCCGCACCGACGTTGATGGCGATGTCGGCGATGTTGAAGATCGGGAACCACTGCAAGTCGATGAAATCGACCACGCCGCCCTGTAGGAAGCCGTCATCGCCCCGGAACAGCCGATCGATGAGGTTGCCGGCAGCACCGCCGATGAGCAGACCCATGCCGATCGTGCCCATCGGGCTCGCCTCGGTCTGCAGCGAGACGAGCAGGTACACGATCACGACCGTGGCGATCACCGCGATCACCGGACCAAACCCCTGGCCCTGGCCGAAGGCCATCCCGTTGTTGAACGCAAGGTTCAGCCGCAGCGTCCAGAACAGGTCGATCTCACGATCGGTGCCCAGCGAGGTGACCGCCCAGTGCTTGGTGAGTTGGTCGAGGGCGATCACCGCGAGCGCGATCGCCACGGGCGCCCGCCATGCGCGGACAGCGGGCATGGTCAGCGCGGACCGACGCCGCTGACCTTCTCCGCGGCGAGCACCGTGGTCTCCGGGATCGCTTCGAGACGCTCCCGCGGGATCGGCTGGCCGGAGATCTCGGAATAGCCGTAGGTCCCCTGCTCGATGCGGGCCAGCGCGGCATCGATCTCGAGGATGGTCTGGCGCGCCTGGGTCGAGAGCACTCGATCGAGGTCGCGTTGGACCACCATCGTGTCGCCCTCGCCGCCCTCGTCGTCGAACTGCACGTCGCCCATCTCGCCGTCCTCGATGATGCTGGTTGCCTCGTCCTCGAGCCTGGTCGCACGAGCCACCTCGGCAGCCCGTCGGGCAAGCAGCTCGTCACGTTGGTCCTTCAGGAACTTGACGTCGAAATCCTTCGTGTACGCGATGCCGTCCTTGGTGTGGCCTCGCGGCGCCGGGATCTCGACGCGCTCGAACTTGGCGTTCGACAGCAACGACGGGGTCAGGCTCGTCGCCCCCGGCTGCCTGGGCTTGCGGGCGGCAATCGTCGGTGCCCTCTTCGCAGGCGCCTTCGTCGCAGCAGCCTTCTTCGCTGGCGCCTTCTTCGCTGGCGCCTTCTTCGCTGGTGCCTTCTTCGCTGGTGCCTTCTTCGCAGGTGCCTTCTTCGCAGGTGCCTTCTTCGCTGGTGCCTTCTTCGCCGGAGCCTTCTTCGCAGGTGCCTTCTTCGCCGGAGCCTTCTTCGCCGGCGCCTTCTTCGCAGCAGCCTTGGTGGCAGAACTCGACTTTTTCGTTGCGGCCATGTGCGCTCCTCGGGGCGGTGTGAGCGCCGGACTCTACCGGACGCCGGCCGGGTTCGTACCGACGGTCACGATGACGCGCGTCCGTGACCGAAGGAGACTCAGGATCAGCGCGAGACAGCGACGGTGATCGCCGGCTCGGTTCCCTCGGCGTAGGCGAGCCGGTGCGTGTGCACCGCTGTGGCCAGGGTCTCACCGGCGATCAGATCGAGGTGGGCCTCGATCGCGTCGATCCACTCGTCGCCAGCGGACACCGACAATTCGATCCGATCGGACACGTCGAGGTCCGCCTCGCGTCGGGCCTGCTGGACGAGACGAACGAGGTCGCGAGCTCGCCCTTCCACCTCGAGTTCGTCGTTCACCTCGATGTCGAGCGCGATCACCCCGGCGTGGGAGCCCAGTCCGGCACTCGCCTGATCGCCGGACGCCACCAGTTCGAGCGAGTACTCCCCCGATTCGAGGACGACCCCGCCGACGACGACATCGTCACCGTCGACCGTCCAGTCACCGGCCTTGTGCGCCTTGATCACCTGCTGCACGTCCTTGCCGAGCCGTGGCCCCAGCTTGGCGGGAACGAGCTGGAGGCGCTCGGTCGCGACGGAGCCGACGTCGGTGGTCAACTCGACGTTGCGCACGTTCACCTCGTCGGCGATGACGTCGACGAAGTCAGCGAGACGCTCGGCATCGACCGATGCCACCGTCACGCTGTTGAGCGGGAGACGAACACGGCGCTGGTGCGCCTTGCGGACCGACAGTGTTGCCGAACACACGTCGCGCACGAGGTCCATCGTGTCGACGAGGTCGTCGTCGGACGGCAAGTCGTCGAGGCTCGGCCAATCGGTGAGATGGACGCTGGTCGCACCGGCATCGGCGCTGTGTAGACCGCCGTAGATCTCCTCGGACAGCAGCGGCAGCAGCGGGGATGCCACGCGGACGAGCATGGAGAGCACGGTGTGCATGGTGTCGATGGCGTCGTGGTCGCCGGCCCAGAACCGGTCGCGGCTACGCCGGACGTACCAGTTGGTCAGTACGTCGAGATGGTCACGCACGATCTGGCAGGCCGCGAACAGGTCGTAGTCGTCGAGCGCCTCGGTCATGTCGGCGACGAGCGCCCGGGTCTTCGCGAGCACATACCGGTCCAGCACGTTGGGCGAGTCGGTCCTCACGACACCCTGATAGTTCGCCGCGTTGGCATAGAGCGTGAGGAAGTACCACGAGTTCCACAACGGCAACAGCACGTGGCGCACCGTGTCGCGCATGCCCTCCTCGGTGACCATGCCGTCGCCGCCGCGCAGGATGGCCGACGACAGCAGGTGCCAGCGCATTGCGTCGGCGCCGTGGGTGTCGAACATCTCCCGTGGGTCCGGGTAGTTGTTCAGGCTCTTGGACATCTTGCGCCCGTCGTCGCCGAGCACGTTGCCGTGGCTCACGCAGTTGGAGAACGCCGGGCGATCGAACAGCGCCGTGGCCAGAACGTGCAGCGTGTAGAACCAGCCTCGGGTCTGTCCGATGTACTCGACGATGAAATCGCCGGGATGGTGGTGCTCGAACCAGTCCTCGTTCTCGAACGGGTAGTGCACCTGGGCGAAGGGCATCGAGCCCGACTCGAACCAGCAGTCGAGCACCTCGGGCACACGGCGCATCATCGACTTGCCGGTCGGGTCGTCGGGGTTGGGGCGCACGAGATCGTCGACCTCGGGGCGGTGCAGGTCGGTGACGGTGACGCCGAAGTCGGCTTCGAGCTCCGCGATCGAGCCGTACACGTCGATACGGGGATGGGTCGGATCGTCCGACTGCCACACCGGGATCGGTGAGCCCCAGAACCGGTTGCGGCTGATCGACCAGTCACGAGCGTTCTCGAGCCACTTGCCGAAACTGCCGTCCCTGATGTGCGCGGGCTGCCAGGTGATCTGCTGGTTGAGCTCGACCATCCGGTCGCGGAACTCCGTGACCTTGACGAACCAGGACGAGATCGCCCGGTACACCAGCGGTTGCGAGCAGCGCCAGCAGTGCGGGTAGGGGTGGTCGTAGGTGGCGTGACGCACGACCACACCCCGCTCCTTCAGCTCGCGGATGATCGCAGGGTTGGCGTCGAAGACATGCGTACCCGCCCAATCCGCCACCTCTGCGGTGTAGCGGCCGTGTTCGTCCATCGGGCAGATCGTCGGGATGCCGGCCGCATTCGCGACGACCTGGTCGTCCTCGCCGAAGCCCGGAGCGAGATGCACGATGCCGGTGCCGTCCTCGATCGATACGAAGTCGGCGGCGAGGACCCGGAATGCGTTCTCCGTGCCCGCGAAGTAGTCGAACAGCGGCGTGTAGCGACGCCCGACGAGTTCGGCGCCCTTCATCGTGGCCACCGTGGTCGCCTCGCCGAGTTCGGCCGAGTAGTTGGCGAGCAACGCCTCGGCGAGCACGTACCTGGTGCCATCGAGTTCGACGACGACATAGTCGATGTCCGGTCCCACCGCCAACGCCAGGTTCGACGGCAACGTCCAGGGGGTGGTGGTCCAGGCGAGGAGCCGTTCGCCGGAGTCGAGTTCGAATCCGACCGTCAGTGCGGGGTCCTGGCGGTCGCGATAGACATCGTCCATCCGGGTCTCGGTGTTCGACAGTGGTGTCTCACAGCGCCAGCAGTAGGCGATGACGCGGAACCCCTCGTAGATCAGACCCTTGTCCCACAGGGTCTTGAACGCCCACATGACGCTCTCCATGTAGGAGAGGTCGAGGGTCTTGTAGTCGTTGTCGAAGTCGACCCAGCGAGCCTGGCGGGTGACGTACTCGCGCCAGTCGTCGGTGAACTGCAGCACGCTGGTTCGGCACGCATCGTTGAACTTGTCGATCCCGAACGCCGTGATGTCCGGATGACCTGAAATTCCGAGCTCCTGCTCGGCCTTGACCTCGGCAGGCAGGCCGTGACAGTCCCAACCGAAGCGCCGTTCGACCCGCCGCCCACGCATCGTCTGATAGCGCGGGATCGCGTCCTTGACGTACCCGGTCAGCAGATGACCGTAGTGCGGCAGCCCGTTGGCGAACGGTGGACCGTCGTAGAAGACGAACTCGTTCGAGCCGTGCTCGCCGGCCTCGCGCTGATCGATCGAGGCCTGGAAGGTGTCGTCCTTCGCCCACCGCTCGAGGATGTCCTCTTCGAGTTGGGGGAAGCTCGGCCGGGGGTCGACGTCTGGGTAGGCCACGCCACGATGCTACCGACGAGCCGGCGGAGCTCAGTTGCGATCGTCGTCGAACGAGAACCGGAAGTCGCCCTCGTCGCGTTCCGACTCCTGCCCGGCGCGTCCGTTGCCCACGTCGGGCATCGACTGCGTGGCGTCATCGGCCGCTTCCGATCGCATCGGTTCCTCGGCGGACACGTCCGCGTCCGCGATGTCGGCCACGATCAGCAACGCGTCATCGGGCGCATCGTCGCCATCATCGGGCGCCGAGTCGATGTCACGTGCGGGCTCGACCTGGACGTACTCGTCGTCCGTGTCGTCGTCACCCAGTTCGTCGTCGGAGGCCGACAGCAGCGGTGGTCGAGCGGCGCCGAGGCCGCCGGGTACCCGTTCGACGATGTCGACGATCGATGTGGCGGCTTCACGCAGACGGTTGCGCTGTTCGGTGAGGAACAGTTCGAGTTGCTCGACGTCGGATTCGAGGAAGTCGCGTCGCGCCTTGAGCGCCTCGACCTCGCCGGCGATGGACATGCGCTCGATCTCGCCTGCACGGCGAGCCTCCGAGCGGGCTTCATCGAGCAGTTGCGCTGCCATCTCGCGGGTCGAATCGAGCGTGGTGGCAGCCTCATCGTTCGCAGAACCGACGATGCGCGCGGCCTCGCTGCGCGCTTCGGCAACCGCGGTGTCGGCCGTGCGCTGCGCGAGCAAGAGTGTGCGGCTGATCGTCTCGGACTCGTCCGCGGATGCCTCCACCTGGACGGGTGCCGGCGCGGGCGCCGCAGCCGCACCGGACTCGGTGATCTCCTGCAGACGCGCGACCGCTGCGCGCGCCCTCGCCTCCATCGCGGTCGATTGATTCTGCGCGCGCTCGAGTTCGTCGGCGACGTCGTCGAGAAAGGCCTTGACCTCTTTGGGATCCGCGCCCTTGCGGACGGTGGGGAACTCAGCGGTCCTGACGCGTTGGGGACTCATCTCCATAACTTGCTCCTGTGTCGTCAGTCGTCGTAGTCGTCGTAGCGCGGTGCGCGCTGCTGCGCCGGCGGCTTGAGGAGGTAGACGCCGGTCGCCACCTTCTCCATCGAGCCGTCGAGTGCGTAACAGATGCCACTCGCGAAGTCGATCAGACGGCGAGCGACCTCGCGCTCCGTGCCCTCGAGGTTCATGATGACGGGCTGACCGTCCTTGAACTTGTCGGCGACTTCCTGGGCCTGGTCGAACCGTCGCGGCCTCACGGTGTGGGGTTCCATGGATCCTCCCGGAACGCTCTGCAGGCTGGGCTGCGGGGTCTGACTCGGCCTGATCTGCACGCCGGAGTCATCGGGGCGCCCGTTCGCTGCTCGGCGCGCCGGAGACGCATCGAAGTCGCGCGACGGGAAGCTCGGCCTCGCCGACACGGTGCGCACGGTCGGCTCCTCCTCGGGCTCCCAACCGCGCTGGCTCGCGCCGGAAGCCGAGCCCGGGGGGCGCGCCTCGGCGTCGCGTGTGCCTCGACTCGGACGCGACGGAGCCACCGGCTCGTCGTAGTCGTCATAGTCGTCGTACGCATCGTCGGGACCGAGACCCAGGTAGTCCATGGTCCGTTTCCAGAGTGACATGCATTCCCTCCTGCCGGGCGCAGGCTAGCCCAGGCGGTGCCACACGAGGTGGACGGCCGATCCGGTTTCGCCGTCAGGGTGCATGCGTCGGCCGCGTCGGCCGGGGGCCGAACAGCGCGGTGCCGACGCGAACTTCGGTGCTGCCCTCCTCGACAGCGACGACGAGGTCGCCGGACATCCCCATGGAGCACTCGTCCAGGCCGAGTTCGTCGACCAGTGCGCGCACTCGGCGGAATCCCGGTCGAGCTGCCTCGCTGTCGCCCTCGGTCGGTCCGACCGTCATCAGCCCGCGCACGATCAACCCCCGTTCGGTCGCCCGATCGACCAGCGCTGCGGTCTCCCCCACGTCGCAGCCTCCCTTGCCCGGATCACCGGTCGTGTCGACCTGGATCAGCACGCGAGCGCCCAGTGCCCGCTTGGCGACCTCGTCGATCGCCGACGCCCGGTCGAGACTGCACCAGACGTCGACGATGCCCGCCAGTTGACGGACCTTGTTGCTCTGGAGCCGACCGATGAAGTGCACCTCGGGCCCGAGTCGCTCGATGGCCGCGCGCTTGTCGAGCAGCTCCTGGGCGTAGTTCTCCCCGATGGCGTCGCAGCCCGCGGCCACGGCCGCGACGACCGCGTCTGCTCCGAATCCCTTCGTCACGCCGACCACGGCGACGCGGTGGGTCCACGACCGCCCGACGCCGTCGATGCGGTCGCGAAGCCCGCGCAGACGGGTACGCACGTCCTCGGTGTCGATCACGGCTCCTCGAACCAGACGACGAGCGCATGCCGTTCGAGTTCGGCGCGGCGGCGGTGCGAGCGGTACCGCCGATCGCACCCGGTGCAGGCACCGGCGACGTCGATCTCGATGCCACGTCGAGCGAGACCCGCCCTGACCGCTGCGGGCACGTCGAGTGCTCGAGTGCCCCAGCTCGTCGTCCCCGTCACATCGCTCGGGGAGGCTTCGACACCACGCGCCACCGACTCGAGGTCGCCAGCACCGAACTCGTAGCAGCACGGATGGATGCACGGCCCGAGCACTGCGGCAGCCACCTCCGTCCCGGTGGACTCGAGCGCGTCGACAGCGACGTCGATGACACCATCTGCCAGGCCTCGCCATCCACCGTGGGCAACGACTCGCGTGGTCCCGTTCGCTCCGAACAACGCCAGCGGCGCACAATCGGCGACCCAGACCGCGAGCGTCTCGCTCGACTGTGCGGCTACGAGGACGTCACCCGTCCCCGCCAGCGGCCAGGCGATGCTCGCGAGCGAATCGACCGTCACCACGTCCACACCTTGCACCTCGTCGAGCATCACCCACCGGTCGCCGGTGAGCGCGAGCTGGCGCCGCCACAGCGTGTCGGCGTCGACGATCTCGGGGTGCACGTCCCCGTCGGAGCATTCGGTGACCGCCGCGACTGCGGTGCGCCCGTCGATGTCTCGTCGCAGGAGCTCCTGCATCGAACGGCGGCCGCTCCGCGGTCTACTTGAGGAACGACGGCACGTCGAAGTCGTCGTCGCCGCCATCGTCGGCCAACGGGTCCTCGTCGTCTTCGGAGCCGAAGAGTTCGGTGATCCGCGTCGAGGTGGTGCGCAGCCCGTCGTCGGAGGACGTGCCGCGCAGCGGCGCGGAATCGTCGAGTCGGTCGAAGCCGGCGGCGATCACGGTGATGCGGACTTCGTCGCCCATCTCGTCGTCGATCACGGTACCGAAGATGATGTTGGCGTCCTGGTGCGCCACGCCGTGGATGATCTCGGCGGCCGCGTTCATCTCGAACAGGCCCATGCCGGACGGGCCGGTGATGTTCAGCAGCACGCCGCGGGCGCCGTCGATCGCGGACTCGAGCAGTGGACTCGAGATCGCCGCCTTGGCAGCCGACACGGCCCGGTCGTCGCCGCTGGCCTGGCCGATGCCCATCAACGCCGAACCGGCGTTGGACAGCACCATCTTGACGTCGGCGAAGTCGGTGTTGATCAGCCCTGGCGTCGTGATGAGCCCCGTGATGCCCGACACGCCCTGCAGCAGGACCTCGTCGGCCATCTTGAACGCATTGAGCACGCTGGTCTTGTCGTTGGCGACGGTGAGCAGACGATCGTTCGGGATGACGATCAGCGTGTCGACCTTCTCCTTCAGCTTCTGCACGCCGTTGTCGGCCTGGACGGCGCGGCGTCGACCCTCGAACGAGAACGGTCGCGTCACGACGCCGATCGTCAGCGCTCCCGCCTCGCGGGCGATCTCAGCGATGACCGGCGCTGCGCCGGTGCCGGTGCCGCCGCCTTCGCCGGCGGTGATGAACACCATGTCGGCGCCACGGACCATCTCTTCGATCTCGTCGTGGTGCGCTTCGGCCGCCGACCGGCCCACCTCGGGGTCGCTGCCGGCTCCGAGGCCGCGTGTGAGATCACGGCCCACGTCGAGTTTGACGTCGGCATCGCTCATCAGCAGCGCCTGCGCGTCGGTGTTGACGGCGATGAACTCGACGCCCTTCAACCCGGCGTCGATCATCCGGTTGACGGCATTCACGCCGCCGCCGCCGACGCCGACGACCTTGATCACGGCGAGATAGTTCTGCGGAGCGCCGACCATCAGCGGGTCCTCCAAGTGTGTTGGTTCATGATTCGGATCGTTTCAGCCGAGCACGCGTGTGAGGCGAGCAGACAATGGAAGCAGACGTGCAGGACACATCCTGCCAGGTCCGACGCCCAGAGATGTGGACGCTCACCGTACCGTGACTTCAGAGGTCGAGACGTCGATCACGGTGACGGGCTTGTCACCGATGTCGTCGAGTGTTCTCTGGAGCCGGACGAGCTTCTCGATCTGCGAGTTCTCGCCGATGGCCGCACCGAATCGTACCTCGATCGGCCCGCGGTCGCTCGTGAGCACCAGGACGAGGTCGGCACCGTCGGGGGTCACCAGCATGGACTCGACCCGGCTGCGGATGTCGGGGGTCAGTTTGGTGACGAGCGACGCCGCCGACGAGTAGCCGATCGAGGCGAACTGGCCGGGCCCCACGTCGAGGGTGTCAGGCCCGTCGATCCACACGAGGGCGACCGGTTGACCGTCGACGAGTGCGAGCACTCGACCGTCGACGTCGATCACCCTCGCGCGGCCATCGGCGCCCATCATGGCGGCGACCGGTGTGCGTTCACGGATCTCGATCGACGCCGAGTTCGGGAGCGATGCTGTGACCCGCGCATCCTCGACCCACGGGATCGCTTCGAGCCGAGCCTCGACTTCCGCGCTGTCGACGAGCAGGACGGCAGTTCCGGTCAGGTCGTCGATCACTGCGTCGAGCGCCTCCTGGTCGGTGTACACGGCACCCGTGACGGTGACGTCCTCGACGGCGAAGAGCGATGAGCCGAGCAACGCGAGTACGCCGATCAGCATGACCACCACGACGGCCGCGAGCGCGAGCCACCAGATCCGCCGGCGGTTGCGGGACCGGTTGACACCGATGCGCCGTTGACGGATGCGCGGCTCGATACCGCGGGTGGACGCGTCGCTCGCCGTGACGGCGTCGCTGCCACCGTCGTCGTCGATGAACACCGGCTTCGAATCCGATTCGCGCTGGAGCTCGTCGTCGAGGTAGCTGACATCGGGCAGGTCGTCGCCACCGATGGCGATGACCGCGCGCTCCGGTCGCGGATCGCTCTCGCCGGTGCCACTGTCGGAGTGACTGTCGGAGTGACTGTCGGAGTCGACGTCAGTGTCGCTGTCGACGTCAGTGTCGCTGTGTACGTCGCCGGCGAACGCACGGGAGAGTTCGTCCAGGACTGCACCGTCGGGGACGGCACCGTCCGGCAGTGCTCCGGACGGCATCGATGCCCCGGTGAGCGCGCCTGCGCCGTTCATGTCGCCGTTCTCGTCGGAGTTCTCGTGATGGTTTTCGTCATGGTTCTCGCCGACGTCGGCGCCACGTTGTCGTCGCCATCCCATGTCAGAACACGTCACCGTCGTCGAAGCCGACCAACTTGATCTCGCTGCGAAGGCGGAACCCGCTCGACGCCTCGACGAGCGCGCGCACCTCGGTCATCAACGCCAGCACGTCGTCGGCGCTGCCCCCATCGTCGGCCTGGATGAAGTTGGCGTGTTTGTCGGACACGGTGGCGGAGCCGAGGCGGCGACCACGCAGCCCGGCAGCGTCGATCAAGGCTCCGGCACTGACCTCGCCCGGCACCGGATTGACGAACACCGAGCCGGCATTCTGACCGCCGGGTTGGTGTGCCCGTCGCCAGGCCACGATCTCGCCGATCAGACGAGCCGACGCATCCGCATCGCCGTGCTGCAGCTGGAGCACGGCATCGAGCACCACGTGCTCGGGCGCGAGTGTGCTCGATCGGAAGGCGAGCCCGAGTTCGGCTGCCTGCAGGGTGCACTCGGCTCCGGCGACGAGGTCGAAGACCGTCGCCTCCACCAACGACGCGGCCATGTCGGAACCGTGGCCGCCGGCGTTCATGCGGACCGCCCCGCCGATCGAGCCCGGAACGCCGACGGCCCACTCGAACCCGCTGAGTCCGGCCGCGGCGGTCTTTCGTGCGAGCACCGGCAGCGCCACCCCGGCCGACGCGGTCACCCGTGCCGTCGCCGCGTCGATGTCGACGGTTGCGTCGAGATCGACGAGACCGATCGCAATCCCGGCGAACCCGGCATCGGCGACGAGCAGGTTCGAACCGCGGCCCACCACCAGGACCGGCAGGCCGGACGCGCTCGCAGCCTCGGCGACGGCGGTCAGCTGTCCGCGATCGGTGACGTGTACGAACAACGCCGCCGCTCCGCCGACGCGGTAGGTGGTCATCGGGCCGAGTGCGACGTCGCACCGCACCGCATCGCCGAGATCGACGAGGTGGGTGAGCGCGAGCTCGACGGCGTCAACGTCGACGGACATCGAGAACCTCTGACGGGAGCGTGGCGATGTCGCCACATCCCATCGAGATGCAGACGTCGCCGTCGCGCAGTTCGCCGGCGAGGAACGAAACGAGATCCTCGCGACGCGGGAGCCACACCACGCGACGGGAGGGATCGGCTTCGGTGACGGCATTGACGATCAGCTTGCCGGTGACGCCCGGGATCGGAACGGTGCCGGATGCGTAGATGTCGGTCAGCACGACCAGATCGGCGCCGGTGAACGCGAGGGCATACTCCTGCCACATCTCCTGGATGCGGTGATACCGGTTCGGCTGGAACACCGCCACGACCCGCCGCCACGAATCGCCACTGTCTCGTGCGGCCCGGATCACCGCATCGATCTCCGACGGCAGGTGCGCGTAATCGTCGACGAGGGTGGCCCCGCCGTCGATCCCGCGCACGTCGAAGCGTCGGGCGACTCCGCCGAAACGGGCGAGCGCAGCAGCGATGTCGTCGAACGCGACCCCGACGCTCAGTGCCATGGCCGCAGCACCCGTCGCGTTGACGACGTTGTGGATCCCTCGCAAGGGAAGCGCGATCTCGCCGAGGAGTTCGGCGGTCCCGTCGACACCACGGCGGGTGAGTCCGAATCGGAACGACCCAGAGGTCGCCCGCACGTCGACAGCGCGCACATCGCACTCGGCCCCGAGCCCGTAGGTGACCCCGCCGTGGCGCCCCGACAGTTCGGCGCCGATCGGATCGTCGCCGCAGATCACCTTGGGTCCCTCGATCTGACCGAGGTAGTCGTCGAACCCTGCGACGATGCCCTCGAACGAGCCGTAGTGGTCGAGATGATCGGCTTCGACGTTGGTGAGCACGGTGCCGTACAGCGGGAGTTCGAGGTGGGTGCCGTCGCTCTCGTCGGCCTCGACGACGAGCCAATCCCCGTGGGTCCACTGCGCCCCGGTGCCGAGGTCGGTGACGTCTCCGCCGACGATGAAGCTCGGACGCATCCCGGCCTGCGCGAGGATCAGCATCAGCATCGAGGTGGTCGTGGTCTTGCCGTGGGTGCCGGCAACCGCGAGCGACTGTGCCCTCGCACAGATCGAGGCGAGCATGCCCGCGCGGCTCAACACGGTCACCCCGGTGGCTCGTGCCTCGTCGAGTTCGATGTTCCGTTCGGGGATCGCCGTCGATGCGGTCACCGCGTCGACGCCGTGGACGAGGGAGCGGTCGTGGCCGATGTGCACCTCGACGCCGGCGGCGCGGACCCGTTCGAGCACCGGATGGTCGCGGAGATCGGAACCTGACACCACATGCCCCATCTCGGCGAGCGCGATGGCGACTGCGCTCATGCCCGGACCGCCGACGCCGACGACGTGGAGGCGGTGGGCGATCGCGAGCTCGAGCGGCGGGTGCGGTGGCGGCGACGACGGAACCGCCCGGGCCGCGAGCCCGCCGGTGCGGGTGTCGGAGCGGGAAGTGGTTCGGGTGTCGGTGCCGGTGGCGAGCGCTGTGGACGTCACGATGGCGACGATGCTATTGCGACACGCTCGATCAAACCGGCCAAGGCACCGGAACGATGCACCTCGCCGCGACGGAGCGCCGCGGCGGCCAACGCATCGCGACGAAGCGGGTCGGCACGGAGGGTGTCGAGTGTGCCGGCGAGCCGGTCGAGCTCGCTCTCCGGCAGCAGGATCGCGGCGCCGACCTCGGACAGCCACCGCACGTTGTCGGTCTGGTGGTCGTCGGCGGACGCTGCCCACGGCACCAGGATCGCCGGCGTGCCGGTGACGGCGACCTCGTGGACCGTGCTCGCGCCGCCACGGCCGACGATCACGTCACAGGCCTGGTACACGGCCGCCATGTCGGACTCGTAGCCGACCACCTGGTGCACCACGGCGCCGTCGACGTGGGCGACGCTGTCCACGAACCGTTCGCCGGTGATCTGGCGCACCGCGAGGTGCTCGTCGTCGCACTGCCCTGCGAGGTACCTCGCGATGGCGTCGTTCAGCACGCCGGACCCGAGCGAGCCGCCCATCACGGCGACCATGAACCGGTCGGGGTCGATCCCGAGCCGGTCGCGTGCGGTTCGCCTCAGCGCGTCCGAGGTCCGGTCGACGTCGAGGATCGCCTGGCGGACGGGGGCGCCGGTGATCTCGGCACGCGGTAATGGCGAGTTCTCGAAGGCGACGGCGCAGGCTGCCGCCGACCGTGCAGACAGGCGGCTCGCTCGTCCCGGCGTCCGGTCGTACGACACCACGACCACGGGGATACCGAGCCGGCGGGCGGCGAAGACCGCCGGCATGCTCGCATAGCCGCCGACCGACACGACCACGCGCGGTCGCCACGCGCGCAACAGTGCCGCCGCCGCCCGAGTGCTGCGGACCATCTTCGGGACGAAGGCGAGATTGGCCCGGGTGAGGCGACGCTGGATGCCGACGACGTCGAGGAACTCGTGCGGATACGGCGTCTCGGGCAGCAATCGCGTCTCCACGCCTCGTCGGGCGCCGAGGTACCGGATCGTGGTCGGATCGTGGCCTGCCGCCACGAGGGCGTCGGCCACGGAGAGCGCCGGCAGTACGTGGCCGGAGGTGCCGCCCCCTGTGACCACGGCGTAGGCCCGGTCGGTCATCGCGCGTTGATGCGCCGCGCCACGCTCAGGAGCAGCCCCGCTGCGGTCATGCTGACGAACAACGAACTGCCGCCGGCCGAGAAGAACGGCAGGGTGAGGCCGGTGACGGGCAGGAAGCCGACGACGCCCCCGATGTTGACGATCGCCTGAACACCGAACCAGGCCGCGATTCCGCCGGCGAGCAACATGCCGAACCGGTCGGGAGCGGCGATCGCGGTCTGCACGCCCAGGGCGAGCAGCATCACGAAGCCGCCGATGACCGCGACGGTCCCGATCAGGCCGAGTTCGTCGGCGATCACCGCGAAGATGAAATCGCTGTGTGCATAGGGCAGGTAGCCGAGCTTGGCGTTGCTGCCACCGATGCCCGAACCGGACAATCCGCCCGATGCCATGCTCAGGTAGCCCTGATAGGTCTGGTAGGCGAGGTGGTCCTTCTCCTCGGCGATGTTCATGAACGCCGTGAACCGATCCAGCCGACGCGGGCTCGACACCACGAACAACAACACTGCGCCGAGTGCGGCCACCGCCATTCCCGACAGGGGGGTCACCGGCACGCCGGCGACCCACGCGACGCTGAACACGATTGCACTGAGCACCACCGCAGCACCCAGGTCGCCCTGCACCAGACACAACCCGGCCCCGATCGTCGCGAGCGCACCGAGCGGGAAGAGCGTCGCGACGCGATCACCGAGCATGTCGCGACGACGCGTCAGGAGATCGGCGGCAACGACCACCACGGCGATCTTGAGGAACTCGGAGGGCTGCACGCTCAACGGCCCGACACGGACCCACGACCGAGCGCCGTTCACGCTGGCGCCGACGCTGGGAGCGAACGGCGCCGCCATCGCAGCGACGGCCAGCACGGCGATCGGCAGCACCAGGCGCTGCCAACGTCGGTACGAGATCTTCAC
This sequence comes from Ilumatobacteraceae bacterium, assembly GCA_035529175.1. Classification (GTDB taxonomy): domain Bacteria; phylum Actinomycetota; class Acidimicrobiia; order Acidimicrobiales; family Ilumatobacteraceae; genus Sva-07. Next base: position 2,452 of record DATKXG010000064.1, on the reverse strand, counting down.
CATGGCGACGAGCGCGATCAGGCCGAGCGCCGCCCACATCGCCTGCTTGGCGAAGATGCGGTACGGCGAGTGTCCGAGGTTGGCCTCGGTGACCGCCGAGGCCGACAGGACCATGACGAGGCCGAGCATCACCAACACCGACACGACGCCGGCGATCGCATAGAACGTTCCGGGCGGCGGACCGAGCACTTCGGGTGCGAGCTTCGCGCGCGGTTCCCGGGTCCGTCGCTCGGCCCCCCGAATCCGCTCGGCGCGCCGGGTCGGCAGCTGGCGTCGCGGCGCCTCGGCCGCGCCGTGCAGTCGTTCGAGCGCCGCTCGTCGACGGTCCCCCACGCTGATCGTGCTGGTCATCTGGACCCCTCTCGGTTGACGCCGGTGGAGCTCGAGGCGAAGCGATCGAGCACCAGTGATCGGAAGTGGTCGCCGCGCGCTTCGAACCCGCTGTAGCGGTCGAAGCTGGCGCAGCCGGGCGAGAGCAGCACGGTCGCGCCGGGCCGCGCGAGTTGCGCCGCCCGGTCGACCGCCTCGGGCAGGTCGGCGACGACCTCGACGACGGCGACGGTGGAGAACGCGGCGGCGATGCGATCGGCGGTGTCGCCGGTCGCGATGACCGCATCGACGCCGGCGGCATCGGCGGCCATCGGGGCCAGGTCGACGCCCTTGTCGTAGCCGCCCGCGATGAGCACCAGCTGCTCGAAGGACCGCACGGCCGCTGCCGCAGCGTGGGGTGTGGTGGCCTTCGAGTCGTTGTACCAGGCGACGTCGTTCCACGTGCCGACGTATTCGAGCCGGTGTGGCGGACCGGTGAACGAACCGAGCGCCTCGGCGATCGCCGCGGCATCCGCGAGCCCGGTCTCGAGGACCAGCGCCGAGGCGGCCAGTGCGTTCGTCAGGTCGTGCGGCAAGCTGCGACTCATCGCCGACACCCGAGCGATGGGTCCCGTCGGCCCGACCAGTCGGTCCTCGTCGCCACTGGTGTCCACGTGATAGTCGGCGCCGGCCGCGCCGAAGGTGACCTCCCGGCCCGGCGCCTCACGCAGACGACGCATCACCGCGGGATCGTCGATGAACCCGACGGCGACGTCGTCCGGACGTTGATTGGCCCAGACCTGTGCCTTCGCGGCTTCGTAGGTGGACATCGAGCGGTGCCAGTTGAGGTGATCCGGAGCGAGGTTGAGCCAGGCAGCGCCCTCTGCGCGAAACGTCGGTGTCCAGGCCAGCCGGAAGCTGGTGCACTCGACGACGAAGGCATCGAGATCCATTTCGATCGCGTCGACGAGCGGGGTCGACGTGTTGCCGGCGTCGATCGTGCGCACGCCGGCTGCGCGCAGCATCTCGACGGCGAGCAGGGTCGTGGTGGTCTTGCCGTCGGTGCCCGTGATCGCGAGCATCGGTCGCGGTCCACCGGGACGGTCCTGTTCCCAGCGGTAGGCGAGTTCGATCTCCGACGCCAGCTCGACGCCAGCGTCACGCGCCACGCTCACGACGGCATGCGTCTCGGGGACGCCCGGTGCCGGGCTGACCAGCTCGCATGACGCGACCACGCCGGCCAACGCGTCCGCATCCGGGCGGTCGAGCAGCTCGACACCGAGTTCGTCCGCGAGCGTGCGACGCCGGTCGTCGACGTCGTCGTCGGCCACGACCACGTCGATGCCGCGGCGCAGCAGCGCGCGCACAGTCGACTCACCGGCGACGGCGAGGCCATACACGAGGGCTCGGCTCACCGTCATGGCTGGACCTGAGCGGTGAAGTCGGCGATGAAGATCGCCAGAGCCGACGCGACGCAGATTGCCGAGATCAGCCAGAAGCGGATGATCACGGTCGTCTCGGGCCAGCCGATCAGTTCGAAATGGTGATGGATCGGCGACATCCGGAACAGGCGCTTCGTGCGACCCGACGCTTTGAACACGCCCATCTGGATGGCGACCGACCCGGCCTCCATGACGTAGATCCCGCCGATCAGGGCGATCAGCAGGGTCGTGTTGAGCGTGAGCGCACAGAACGCGAGTGAAGAACCGATGGCGAGCGCGCCGACGTCACCCATGAAGATGCGCGCCGGGGCGGCGTTCCACCAGAGGAACCCGAGACATCCGCCGGCGAAGGCCGCCGCGAAGACGCCCATGTCGAGCGGGTTGACGACGGTGGGGTAGATCTCCGGGTTGCGGAACGCCCAGTAGGCGATGATCGTGAACGCGCCGAAGCCCATGAGGGCCGAACCCGAGGCCAGCCCGTCCAGGCCGTCGGTGACGTTGACCGCGTTCGTGGTCGCCCAGATGATCATCCCCGCCCACACGACCCAGACCGCGGTCGGCACCTCGATGCCGGCCACTCCCCTGGTGACGTTGATCGTCTCGGAGATCCCGGTGCCGACGACGAGCCACCACGCCATGGCAATGCTGGCCACCATCGTGATGTAGTTCTTCTGCTTCCAGAAGATGCCGCGGTTGTGGCG